>JBKBIS010000082.1:0-7074 GCA_046294145.1 Brevinematales bacterium
AGATGAAAATCATTCTGTTTCTCAGGACAAGGAATTTTCTTCCAAAATGTTCCAGGAAAATCAAAAGGGAGTGCAAGAAAAACCAGTTGTTCGTGTTGTTGATAAACGGTCTCATTCTCTTATTACGGAAAAATCTCTTGCTGAGGGAACAACGATAAAAGAAAGTTTTTCTTCAAAGATTGAACATTTTCTCAAACAGATAGAACCTAAAGATGGAATGGTGCCTTCTTTTGCTAAACCTATTCAAGATTTTGGGCTGAAAATAGCTCCAGCTCTTCCTTCTCTTCCACGGGTTTCTGTAGAACAAATGCTTCAGCAAGTGGTAGGGAAAGCCTTCATTACCCTTCGAGATGGACAGAGTGAGATGAGACTTCAACTTACACCTCCTGATTTGGGCAGAATGGAGATGAAAATTATTCTCGAAGATGGGCAGATGATGGGAAAAATCGTCGTTTCTACTCCAGAAGCAAAAGCTCTTTTTGACCAAAACCTGGGAGAACTTCAGCGTCAACTCCAGCAAGCAGGGGTTCAGGTAGGTGGCCTTGACGTGAGTTTAGGACAGCCAGGAAGCGACAAGAATCCAGAATCTGTTGGTGATTTTTCCCGTCTCTCTACTCAGGGAAAAGGGGATGTGATCACATCCGAAGAGGGTTCTTCTCTTTCTCTCTGGGCTGATGCTCGAGTGAATTATCTCGTATAGGAGGTTTTCTATGAATATAAATACCCAGATGAGTCCCGCTGAATTGCAGGAACTCTCTTACAAAGTTGATGGATTCAACGCTCAGATTCGGGCATTGAATCAGGGAAGTAAAAACAGCCTCTCAGAGGCTGATTTCATGAAGCTTCTTATCACCCAGCTTCGAAACCAGGACCCAACCAAGCCCCTTGAAGACAAGGAATTCATCACTCAGATGACTCAACTCACCTCGCTCAAACAGCTCAACGAAATGATTACCACCATGCAAACCTTTAGCAAAGAACTGGCCTTTACCCGCACACTCGGGTTAGTTAACAAATGGGTGGTGTATGAAAGATCCGATGGGGTGAAAGCTCAAGGGCTTGTTGAAAGTATACGGGTGAAAAACGGCCAAACCTTCCTCAATGTAAATAACGAGGAAGTCGCTCTCGAACAGGTGAGCGAAATTGCCGCCCCCGTAAAATAAAGGAAAAAATACAAGGAGTAGGCCTATGATGAGATCACTTTATTCCGCTGTTTCCGGTCTTCAGAACCATCAGACGCGCATGGATGTCATCGGTAACAACGTGGCCAACGTGAACACCACCGGTTTCAAGAAGGGGCGTGTCACCTTCCAGGATATTCTCTCCCAGACGCTAACCGGCGCCGCCAAACCAACTGACGAACGTGGAGGTATGAACCCAAAACAAGTCGGGCTCGGTATGACCATAGCCAGTATTGACACCCTTATGACCCAGGGAAGTATCCAGACAACAGGCAAGAACACGGATCTGGCTATCACAGGTGAAGGATTTTTCATTCTCAATCAGGGGGACAGAACCTTTTATACCCGTGCGGGAAATTTTCTTATTGATAGAGATGGGTATTTTGTCAACCCCAATGGCCTCAAAGTTCAGGGATGGAATGCCATTACTCTTGCCAATGGAGAACGTTATATCAATCACTCTGCTCCCCTTGAAGATATTCGTATTCCCTTGATGGAAAAACTTGAAGCCCGGGCTACCACCGTGGTTAACTTCAAGAGTAATCTCAATTTTGACACTCCTATTCTTGGGCCCAACGCTACTGAAACAGAAAGGATTAAAAACACCCACTCCACAGCCATTGATATCTTTGATGACTATGGTACAAAACGAAGACTCATCCTGAATTTCCGAAAAGAAGGTCTCAATCAATGGCGAATGACAGCTACCCTCGAACCTCAAACTCCGGAGGATGCGGTTACCAATCTCACCTTAAATGTAGGCGGTGTGAAGGTAGATACCAATAATGAACTCATTGTCAACTTTGACAACAAAGGAACCCTTCTCTCCATAACAGAAGCCGCCGGAGCCAATCCTACAACAGATACGGAAAACGATCTTGAGGCTATCCTGAGTTTCACCCTGCCCAATGGACAGCAAAAACAGGTAAACCTTCATCTTGGGCAGGCTGGAAGTGTAAAAGACTCCATAACCCAGTTCAGTGCTCCTACCACAACGTATGCTTATTTTCAGGACGGTTATGAAATGGGTTATCTTGAGAGTTTCAAGATAGATGATTCCGGCACCATTACCGGGGCTTATACCAACGGAGAACGCCGTATTTTAGGACAGGTAGCTCTAGCCGCTTTTGTAAACCCCTCCGGTCTCACCAAAGAGGGTGAAAGCCTCTACTCCGAATCCAATAACTCAGGAATGCCTAACGTTGGGGCTCCTGGAACAGTTGGACGAGGCAAGATTTATGCCGGTGCTCTTGAAATGAGTAACGTTGACCTCTCAGAAACATTTACCGATATGATTGTGACCGAGAGAGGTTTCCAGGCAAACTCCCGGGTAGTAACAACCTCTGATGATATGCTTCGTGAAATTCTCACTCTCAAGAGGTAATAGATAGACTATGATTAAGGTCACACGTATCAACAATACACAGCTCTACCTCAACTACTTCCAGGTGGAGAGTATTGAGGCAAACCCAGATACGATCATCACCATGATGAACGGCAACCGCTATATGGTTCGTGAGAAACCGGAGGAAGTGTTTACTGCCTTTCGCCGGTTTCTGGCATCAGCCGTAGCGGAGGGTATCAAGCTTTCGAAGGAGGGATAATTTATGGAATTAGCATGGCTTATAGGACTTGCCGGAGGAGGCGGATTTCTTGTTCTCTCATTCTTTCTTGGATCTGGTGGGAATCTTCTCATTTATTGGGACCTGATGTCTCTCTTTACCACAGTATTTGGATCCGTGGGTTCTCTCTTGATAGCCACACCTATGGAACGGTTCAAGCTTCTACCCAAGATTATTGGTCTCACCACGAAAAAGGTCAGTATAGACCCGGCAGCCACCGTCGAAACCCTTGTTACCTTTGCAGAAAAAGCCCGACGCGAGGGTGTGCTTGCTCTTGAAGACGACGTAGCCGAAATTCCAGATCCCTTTCTCAAGAAAGCCATCCAGCTTGTAGTGGACGGCACTGACCCGGAGGTGGTGAAAAACATCATGTTCAACGAACTTGACCAGATGGAAAAGCGCCATGCTCAGGGGAAAAAGATGCTGGATGACTGGGCATATTTTGCCCCGGCTTTTGGTATGATTGGAACCCTTCAGGGTCTTATCGCCATGCTCAAAAACATGACTGATGTAGCTTCTATCGGTGCCAACATGTCCACGGCTCTTATCACTACCCTTTACGGTGCTATCATGGCCAACTTCCTCTTTCTCCCATGGGCTTCCCGTCTGGATCTTTATAACCAATATGAGGTTCTCTTAAAAGAGATTATGGTGGAGGGTGTGCTCTCTATTCAGGCCGGTGATAACCCCACCATTCTCCGTGAACGTCTCAATTCCTTTGTCCCTGCTTCCAAACGAACAAAACAGGAAGTGAAGGAGTAATGCCATGGGAAGACCAAAGAAATGTCCTACTCCGGGGTATAGTACCCCCGCATGGATGACAACCTTTGGAGATATGAATAATCTCCTCCTCACCTTTTTTGTGTTCCTCATTGCGAATATGACACCCCAGGCAAAGACATCAGATTTACAACTCATTCTCTCTGCTTTCACAGGTAACATAGGATTTCTTGAAGGGGGACAAACACTTTCGGCAGGGAAATTGGCGGAAGGAGGACATACCGTTGAATCACTTCCCTCGCGTGAAGTGGGGACTAAACTCTCCATCTCCATGAAAGAGATGATGGAGATGCTTAAACCCGAGCTCAGAGCCCGCAAAGTCCGTATTGATGAGACACAGAAGGGTATCAAGATTTCTCTCTCCAGTGATCTCTTCTTTCGCCCTGGCAGTGCTGAGATAGATTTTGATGAAGGTAAGGAGACACTTCGGAAGATTGCCATGATGATTAAAAATATAAAAGACAGTTATAAAATTGACATCATTGGCCATACTGATAACACCCAGATCCCCCGTGCCTCCGAAATGGCCAAAGTCTATCCTTCCAATTGGGAATTGTCAACAGCCAGAGCCAGTTCAGTGGTGAGATTTCTGGCTGATTTCGGAGTAGATCCTTCCATCATGAAGGCTTCAGGTAGAGGAGAATACGACCCTATTGAAAGTAATGCCACACCTGAGGGAAGAGCTTATAACCGGCGAGTAGATATTTATATTTCTGTATCTGATTAAACACGATGAGTATAAGAAGTGCTTTTCTCCAAACTTTTGGAAAAAAAGATGCCTTCTCCCTGTTTCGTGAAGCAGCTACCTCTCCTCGAAAACGAAAAAACCATAACCTCCATAAACTCCCTGATACGGTCCAGAGATTTTTCAATGCCATGATAGCCTTCTCCTATGTTCGCCCCCATCGCCATCTCCAACCGCCAAAAACAGAAACCTTTGTTCTTCTCTCAGGCAAAATATGGGTTATACTTTTTGACGACGAAGGAAATGTGACAGATGCTATTCTGATGGACGGCAAAAGAGTACAGGTTGTTGATCTTCTCCCTGGATGCTGGCATACCCTCATTCCAATTACCAGAAGCCTCACCTTTGAAGTCAAACCAGGTCCCTATGATCCTGCAACAGACAAGGAATTTGCCCCCTGGGCACCCACCGAAGAAGAAACCCATCTTCACGAAAAGATTATCAAACAATGGCTTACCACAGCCAAACACAAACAAAGATAAGCCCAACATCACCCTGAAAATAATAAGATTACAAGAAAGCATAAAAAACCACCTGCAGTTTCACATGTATACACAAAGGACATCCTCACACAAAGAAAGAAAAGCTATAACCCCTTGTCTCTCAGACCAAAGAGAATACCGCATGGCGACAAAATCAACGACTATCACTTTTTTAACAAATACCACCCGCTTGACCAAAAAGGATAATAGCCATATTTCACTAAAATGTTTTCAAGAATAACTGCTTTTTCTATCAACCATAATAGAAAACTTTTACGTTATTTTTTTCATATAAAAACGAAAAGAGGTATTCTGTTTCATCTCTGAAAAGCCAAGGCACTCCAGGAAACGAAGGGAAGATTCTCTATATGAGAACCTTCCCTTCGGGCCGGGGGGATTTGAACCCCCGACTTCTTGGACCCGAACCAAGCGCGCTAGCCAAACTGCGCTACGGCCCGAAAACCTCATCTGTATTATAGCATATTTTTAGAATTTTGAAAAGTTTTTTAAAAAATACCTTTCAATCGTACCCAGAGCAAACTCTTCCAGAGAAATTGAAGCCATGCCTCTCATCTATTTTAGCAAAAATATCCTGTTTAGTTAAGAAAGTCATACTAACCAAGAGGCAAGAACAGCAAAAAATCTCCACCTCTAACCAAAGCATCCCACACCTCTCAACTGATCTTGGAGCTTTTCACAATACCTGACTGAGTTGAAAGATAGGAAGAAAAAGGGCAACAACAATAAAACCCACAATAATCCCAATAAAAATAATCAATACCGGAGTGAGAAGTGTAGTAATTTTTTCCACGGCATTATCCACATCACGCTCATAAAAATCAGCAAGATACTCACTAAGCTGATCAATTTTACCGGTCTCTTCCCCCATACTCATCATCTGGAGAAAAGTAGGCGGAAGAAAACGATTCTTTCTGAGAGAATCCGTGAGTTTCTTACCTTGAGCAATATCCTGTATAGCTTGAGAAATCATCTCCTCATAAAGGGCATTTTCCACCACCCCACGACAAAGATCTAAGGCTTCAGAAAGCACCACATCGCTCCCTAAAAGAACAGAAAGTGTCCTCGAAAACTTAGTAAGAATGTCCTTATTGATAAGTTCACCAATAATCGGCAAAAAAAGAAAAGCCACATCCCTCCCTCGTCGAAACCAGAGCTTATCTTTTACCAAAAAAACGCTTCCTCCGAAGAAAAAAACCATCAGGACTAAAAGCCAGGACCACTCCCGCAAAGAACGAGTAACCCCAATAAGAAGACGAGTAAAAAAAGGAAGTTCTGCACCAAATTGAGCATAGTTTTGTTCAAATTGAGGAATCAGCACAAAAGCGAAAAAGAAGAGCACAACCATAGCAAATAGCAAAATAAAAACAGGATAAAGAAGTGCAGAACTAATTTTCTGAGAAATAGAAAGACGTTTACTCAGATAATGAAGAAGGGCCTCTACAGTTTTTGGCAATTCTCCCGATTCCTCTCCAGCTTTCACCATACTAATAGCAAAAGGCGAAAAAGCCTCCGGATGAAGCTCCATGGCTTCAGAGAGAGCCTCCCCACCCTGAATACGGCGAATGAGGTCTAAGGTAACCATTTTGAGTGGATGTCTTTGAGGAAATTCCTGGGATATAATTTCCAATGCCCTGGTGAGAGGAATATGTGCACTGAGAGCATTGGACAAAAGACGGGTAAAAAGAATCTGATCCTTGAGAGAAATAGACTGTTTTTTGGTACTCAGTTCTCTCAAATGAAAAACCACAAGATCTCTCTGATAAAGTTTGAGGACGGCTTCCTGCTTATCTCTGGCTTCAATAACACCACTTTGATGACTCCCATCAGGAGAATAAGCCTCATACTGAAAAACCATTACTCACTCCACATGGTCACTTTTTCTACCTCTTCGATAGAGGTTATCCCTTTTTCCACAAGTGTTCGTCCATGATCTAAAAGAGTAAGCATACCCATTGAACGAGCAATCTCTTTGAGTTCAAAAGAAGAAAGCCCACTGAGAATAGCCTTCTTGATCTTTTCATTGAGAACAATATACTCAAAGATGGGAATGCGCCCACTATACCCTGTCTGGTGGCATTCACTACATCCCGATGGTTTCCAGTGAGTAGAAATAGCATCCACCCATGGATGACTCTGTTTCTCTAAAGAGGTGAGATTGGTCTTTTGAGCACAGTGAGGGCAAAGACGCCTCACAAGCCTCTGGGCAAGTACAAGATTGATGGTAGAGGTGAGAAGATAGGGGG
>JBKBIS010000083.1:0-7067 GCA_046294145.1 Brevinematales bacterium
GCTCTGGATGTATCAATACAGTCTCAGATTCTTAATCTTCTTGAGGAACTTCAAGAGGAGTTTAAACTAACGTATCTTTTTATTTCTCATGATCTGGCGGTGGTGAAACACATCTCCAGTAGGGTAGCAGTTATGTATCTTGGCAGGGTGGTGGAACTTGCCAAAAGTCAGGAGCTTTATGAAAGGCCATCGCATCCTTATACGAGGGCGCTTCTTTCGGATGTGCCAATCCCTGATCCAGTGCTTGAGAGACAACGCAAGCGCATTCTTCTCAAGGGGGATGTGCCTTCGCCTATCGGTGAAGTGAGGGGATGTCCTTTCAAGGATCGTTGTTATATGAAAACGACTATATGTGAGGATCTTGTTCCCCCACTTGAGGAAAAAACTCCGGGGCACTTTGTGGCCTGTCATCACTGGCAAGAGTGTGCCCAGATGTAACACCCGAGGGCGTTTTGCTACGCAAGGTTTTCAAAAAGGGATAGGGAAGTTCTGGCTCTCTTCTTTGGATCAAAGAAGAGAGTTTTTTATGTGTTTATCCTAAGGTTTTGTGAATTTTCAATCTATTTCTCAAAATATCTTCTGGCTTTTGTTTTTGCAGTGAAGTGTTGGTAAAAGGATGACTCTCTTGACTTTTTTTTCTTTTCATATTATAATATTATCATATTATGATATAAAGGAGAAAACAATGATACTTGTTCAGGATCAATATTGTCCCAAAAATCATATCTGTCCGGTGATCAGGCTTTGTCCTGTGGGTGCTATTTCTCAGCCTACTATGTTTTCGGCTCCTGTTGTGGATCAGAAAAAGTGTATTGACTGTGGGCGATGTGTGAGGGCTTGTCGGACATTTGTGCGTGTAGCTTCAGAACCGGCTCAAGCTTGAGAAACGAGTTCATAGAAACGGCGTAGAAAATCTCTAATCAAAGAGGTGTCTTTGACTCCTTTTGTTTTTTCTACTCCGCTGGAGATATCAATTCCATAGGGGTGAAGGGCGAGGACATCGGCAAGATTTTCAATAGTGATACCACCTGCAATGATAGCTTTGTGTTGTAACCAGTGTTTTGATCTCTCTGAGAGATGGAGAGAGAGTCTTTGCCCTGTACCCCCGAATTCGGATGGATGCCAGCTATCAAAAAGCAAGGCATGGGCTTGAGTGAGACGGACCTTTTCAATGAGGGAATCGTCGAGAAGGGGTGTTCGCACAGCTTTGATCAGTCTGAAAGACCACAGAGTCTTGAGAAAAATGATGCTTTCTTCGGTGTATTTCTCACTGTGGAGTTGAATAGTATCAAGTCCGACGGAATGAGCAATATCTACGATCTCGGAAGGCTCCTGATCTACAAAAACACCTACTTTTGAGACAAAAGGTGGGATGTCTGCACATATGCGATGGGCTTCATCAGGAGAAATCCATCGGGGGCTGGGAGCATAAAAGACAAATCCTAAAGCATGGACACCCTCCTCGATAGCTGTAGCCACCGAGACGGGATCCCGAAGCCCGCAGATTTTTACCCGTATCATGAAAGCCTCCTTTTGTGTATTGTATGGCAAAAAGTCAAAAATGTCCAGAAGGAAGAGAAAACATCTTTGTTCTCAAGAGAAACCCCGAGAGAGAAGTGTCTTCTCTCTCGGGGTGAGGCGGGGAAGTTTTTTTAAGAGTTTTCAGACTGTTTTGAAGATGCTGGAGAGCACAATCTCCCAGCGGAAGTTTTTCTCCACGTGTTCAGCAGCTTTTTGTCTGATATATTTCCACTGGGGACTTTTTCTGGAAATGATGATGTGTTCGATCTTTTCTATCCATTTCTCTGGTTCATGAATGGAGAGAGCAAATCCTGTTTCTCCCGGGAGGATAATTTGCTTTGGGCCACCTTCTGTGGTGACGAGTGCAGGGACTCCACAAGCTTGAGCCTCCAGCACCACCATACCAAAGGTGTCTGTGGTACTCGGAAAAACAAAGACATCTGCTGCTGAATATATGTGGGGCAGGCTTTCTCTTCTGATTTTGCCGAGAAAGTAGACACGTTTGTGGTGTCTTGTTTTTTGACGGAGTTCTTTGAGATAGGGCCCATCACCAGCAAAGATGAGGTTGAGGTTTTCATATTTTTCAATGAGGCTTTCATAAAGCTCTACAAGGAAATCTACATTTTTATCCTTGGAAATACGACCTGCATAAAGAAGATTGATTCCGTTTGGAATTCCAAAAGAGGCATGAAAGATATCTCTCACATCAGGCATGTATCGGAAGATTCCCGTGTTGATTCCTTTGGGGAGGAAGTGGAGTTTTTCAGGAGCGATACCCCGATCAACAAGGATTTTATAGTACTCATCGCTCTGGAATCGAACTTCATTAGCACTATTGTAAAACCAGAGTTCATATTGCTTGAGGATCGAGATGATCCCTTCATCTTCAATGATTTTTTCAGCTTCTCGAACAAAATCTGTGTGATAAATGGATGTAATGGGAAGATCCATGAGTCTGGCTATGAGAATACCTAAAAGTCCTATAGGTCCAGGTGTTGAGATAAATATCTCATCTGGGTTTTCGGCAGTGAGTCTTTCAATGGCACGAAGAAGAGAGGGAAGTTTCAAGGTGTAATGATCATAAAAGGGAAGGGGAAAGGCATGGAAAGTATCAAGAAAAATAGTGTTGGGAGGGATAGATTCATCCCATTCATGATCCAAAAGAGAGGTTACGAGTTTGAGAGGCATCTGCTGACGGGAGGCAATCCAGCCTAATTCTTTGAGGGTTGCCGAGACACCATTGAGATCATTGAGGGTATCTGTAAACCAGAGAATTTTTTTGGGTTTTTCTGGAAGATGAATACCAAGGTTTTCCCGGAGATTGACTAAAATCTGACGATTGCTATAAAGGTGTTTGGCACTGGAGAGAAAAGGAGCGGTGAGAAAAAGCCCTGTCATAGAGGAGGTGATGTTTTTGAGAAGTCCTGTAATATCTCCTTGCTGGAGATTTTTTTCAAGAGATCGGGCAAGACGACCAAAGAACTCATCACTTATCTCAGTTATTTTATCGTAGAGAAAGTTCAGTTTTTTCTCTGTATCCTCGTTTCCCATTTCTTTGAGGCCAACGATGGTTCTATCAAGAAGGGTGCGGATGGTATCTGTCTTTTTTCGACGATTGAAGAAAATGATGAGTCTTTCTTTTAGAGTGTGTTTTCTGGGCCGAAAGATCTGATCGGAAAGAGTCATGAGGAAGCTTTTTGATTTTTGGGAGGAAAGTTTCATTTCTCCTAAATAGTCATAGGCGATCTTGTAGATGGAATAAACCAATCCTTTGTAGTCGTTTTGTCTCCCATGGGTAGAGGTTTGACGATTTCTAATAGATAGGAGAAATTCAGAGATAGTTGATGCTTCTGCTTCCGTATAGGTTTTTCCTAAAAAGAGACCACCATGATCATCTGAACCACCTGTGAATCCCTTGATCCATGGTTCTTTGCCAGTGGTCTTGATGCCGTGTTTTTGTTCAAGTTTTTCAATGTGTTCTGGGGTGAGTCTTCGGAGAATCTCCATCCACTGGGTATTGAAATGCTTGAGCCTAGCACCATTGATGCCTTCAAAAACATTGAAAAGAAGAATAAACTTCTCTAAATGTTCGGCTGTGAGTTTACCGTTCACTGCATAGGTAGCATGAGCAAGAGAATGAGGAATATTCTCCTCAAGAAGATAATCCCTCAGGTGATAGATATTGGTACGGAGGGATTGAATTTTCTCGAACTGAGGACGTGTGATACCATAAATCAAAAGATGTGCTTTGCAACCGTCTTCTGGAAAATAGACGGTGGATTCTACACTGATGAAGCAATCATCTGGATAGCGTTCAACAAGAAGTTCTGCTCCATCAATCCGGTTGTGGTCGGTGATGGTGACAAAATCCATTCCTTGCTTTTTCATTGATTCATAGAGAGAGAAGGGATCTGTGTAAGATTCTTTGGCACCAATTTTATTGAGAAACCATATGGAAGGGTGTTCCGAATATCGTGAGTGAACATGAAGGTCAGCCTTTGCCATATTTGCCTCCTTGTTTTGCTAATATAGTGTACAAGGAAAAAATGAAGTTTTGATGAAAATACTATGAAAAAATGGTGAATTTTGAGGCGGCAAAGAAACTATCAAAATATGATTGATAGGAAAACCAGGGCATCGTAGCCCTATGGTTTTAGTTTGTTATCTTGTTGGTTTGTTTCAGGAGACGGATCTGTTCTTCATAGTAGAGAATTCTTCTGGAAAGTTCTTCAATGTCTTTTTCCGAGAGACGTTCACTGTTTCTGTATATAGCAAGCCAGAGGGTGTATTCTCTTGTGAGCTCATCAATGAGTCTTGAGATGTTTTGTATTTCTCTGATTCTGGTCATGATATGGGGGGGATAGGTCTGGATAGTGGTGTTGGTGAGGGTGATGGAGTTTGTTATGATGAGAATATTGGTATGGACAATTGAAGCTTGGATGGGGGTTGGGAAAAGCAAAGTATTGGTAGTTTCGTTGTAAGGGGATGTCTCTGGAAGGGTGATGTTGGTTTTTACAATGAGAGATTCAATTTCTCGGTAGTTGATAAAAAAGTTCTTGGTGGCGGAAAAGGTATTGGTGAGTTGTCCCGCTACAGCGGTAATGGTGACTTTGACAGGATAGTTTCCTGCAATAGAACCCGTCCGTTGAAGATTCCAGAAGGCTTTTCGCCGTTCTTCAGGAGATACCTTGAGGTAGGTGATGGTATTGGAATCTTCTTCAGCAAGGGTAAAGCCCTTTGGTGGGGTGAGGGTAAGTGAGAGACTGTCCAGGGGTATTTTCCCTGTGTAGGTGATTTCAGAAGAGATAGGAACAGGTGGGGCTTTGACTTCTTCCGGGAGAATAAGAGAGAGAAAAAGATCGTTGGTCGAAAAACTTTCTTCGCTATGGATACCATAGAGAGAAGTGACGAGAAGTTTTTGTTCAGGAGCTAGGCTGACAGGTTCATAGTAGAGAGCTACTGCACCGCTATACTGTGAAGATGGTTGGAGGGAATGGGAGGTATTGAGCGTTACGTCCCAGAGGTTGTCATAGAGTCTATTCCAGCTGGCAAAGATTACCCTGCTTGGTGTGGTAAGTTCCAGCCCTTTGAGAGTTCCGCGGACCTTGATAGAACCATCCTTCGAAGAGGTGTACCAGTAATCAGGGATACTTTCTTCGTAAAAACTGGTTTCTTTGGTGAGATGACCTTTGCCTGGAATGTCAAAAGAAGCCACTCCACTATCTTTAAGATAAATATCCAGAAGAAGTCTCAATCCTACAGAGATATTTTTTTTCGTACTGTTGATCAATTTGTATGAAATACGGACGTGATTTGAAAGGCCTGTGACAGGATTTGGAGCGAGGGAAAGAGTTTGTTCGATAGAGATGCCATGGACTGACCAGATGGTGGTGATTCTATTAGATGTTATCTGTGGACGCTGGACATAATTCCCCTTTTCTGAACCAAAGAGGATATTTTCGTTGTTTATCCTGATGGTTGTAATAGTGGTAGGGGGAAGTTTGTGATACAGAAGGTAGGCGTTGTTATCCTTTGGGTTATCTGGATCTCCTTCCAGAGTTTTGATATAGAAAGCCGCTTGATTTTCATCATGGTAGATGGCAATAAATGAGTTTGAAAGTACAAGGAGTCCCCAAAAAGAAGAGGGAAGAAAAGCAAGAAGCCAGAGTTTTTTCATAAGCCCTCCCTGGCAAGAAGTATTTTGAGTTCGTCAATTTTCTGTTTCTTGAGATCGAGGAGCTGGTTCTGGAGATCTAAGAGTTTGGCCAGAAGCCGGAGATACCTAGTCTGTTCTGCTTGTATCGTCTTGATATCAGAGCTTGTACTGGTTTTGAAAGAATTTTCTATGGTTTTAAGGGATTGACGGGCGTGATAAGCGTATACAGAAGAAGGGAATCGACTCAATAGTTCTCTATAGAGCCCCATGGCGCGATAGTATTCTCCCTTGCTGGCAAATGCCCGCCCCAACCAGTAGAGAGAACCGTCCTCATTGGCATCATTGGATGCATAACGGTTCATATAGTCGGAGAGAAGGGCTATTCCTGCGTCGTTGTCCCCTGAGAGAATAGAGAGACGGGCCATATTATAGATGGCACGGGAATACACAGATGTATCACTGTAGGATTCCAGAACCTTCTTGTAATAGGTTTGGGCGGCCTGGTAAGATTGGGAAACAAGCGCGATGTCCCCTAGATAATTGTAGGCTTTGGCCTGGTATTCTCTGGGAGTTGAGGGATCCTGAATAACCTTTTGAAGGAGGGTTTGGGCTTCTGTATAGTGTTGTTTTGCGATCGCATCCATTGCCTGGAGATACGTTCTGGATGGTTCTTGAGCCCACAAAAGAATTGCCGGAAAAAAGAAAAGCAAGATGTTTCTACTTTTCATGGGAGTTTCTCCTTAGATAGTTGAGTATGGCCAGAAGTCCCAGATCATACGAAAAATCACCAAAGCCGGTAATTACGCCAATGGCTTTGTCGGCAAGGTAGGAATGATGACGGAATGATTCTCTCGCATAGATATTGGAGAGATGAATTTCTACAAACGGAGTTTCCACGGCCAGTAAAGCGTCTCGTATAGCGATGGAAGTATGTGTATAGGCACCGGCATTGATGAGGATCCCACTGGCTTTTTGCCCTTCGTGATGGATAAAGGATATGATTTCTCCTTCATTGTTCGATTGGAAGGCAATAAGCTTATAGCCCTCTAGTCTAGCTTTCTCTGTGATTCGTTCTATAATACTCTGAAGGGTAATTGTTCCATACTTATCTGGTTCACGCGTGCCAAGCATGTTGAGATTTGGACCATTGATGAGGAGAATGGTTTCCATAGTTACCTCACTTTTTATAGGAATAGAGGGTGGTGATATTGCTTGATATGGTAATCATGAGACTTTCAGTGTGAGAAGAGAAGGGAATGAGGTGGGCTATATCGCGATAGATGAGAAGTTTTTCCCATTCTTTCTCATCAAAGTCTACTGCCACAATGAAATTTTCGTTGTCTGGTTCGGGAAGAAGATACAGGTAGAGGGCTTCTGTTGCCACATGGTG
>JBKBIS010000084.1:0-7033 GCA_046294145.1 Brevinematales bacterium
ATTCTTATTTCACTTGCTATCCTTCTTGTGATCGGTTATATCATCACAGGGGTGTTAGTGATCTATACCCGCCGAAAAAGGATTAAAGGATAATGCATCCTACACAAAAGCTTCCCGTTGCCCATCTTCTCAAGGGGCAACTTTTATCCATCATTATGCCCTTTTACAATGAGGGAGAGGTCGTCGTTTCTAACGTCCAGGCGGTGCTTCAAGCCTGCGAAGAAATGGGTATTCAGGTAGAAATTGTAGCGGTGGATGATGGTTCTTCTGATGATGGCTATCAGAAACTTGTCAGGACCTTTGAGGGTGAAAAACGGGTTATCCCCATTCGCAACGAGACCAACTTCGGCAAGGGATGGGCTCTCAAAACAGGATATGAGTTTTCTCATGGGGAGTATGTACTCTTTCTCGATGCTGACCTGGAACTCTCCCCCTGGCATATCCCTCAGTTCCTGACACGTCTTTTTCAAGAGCAGAGTGATGTCGTCATCGGGAGTAAACTTCACCCTGAATCAGAAGTAGATTATCCTGCCATCCGACGGATCTTGAGCAAAGGGTACTATTTTTTGATCCGGCTTCTTTTTCATTTACCCATCATGGATACCCAAACAGGAATCAAACTCTTCCGAAGAGAAGCTCTTGAAGCTTCTCTTCCCAAGACTCTTGTGAAACGATTTGCCTTTGATATTGAACTCCTTGTGATCATAATTGCTGAAGGATTCCGAATTATTCCTGCACCTGTATCACTCCACTTCAGTCGTAAAGGAATAGGAAATATCCGTCTCAAAACAATCTGGAACATTTTCTTTGATACACTGGCCGTGGTATACCGTTTTCATATTCTCCGTTATTACAAAAGAAGACTGGGAAAACCTATTCATTATCAGTGGCGAGTTATCCTCTTCTCCGATACTATGAGCGAAGAGGAAATTGCTAATCTAAAACGTTATCTATCTCTCCCTTATGGGGATTATGATGTAGTGGTTCTGGGGCCTGTAGCACCCCCCTTTGAACACCCAAAACTGATATGGAAAAAAACCTCTGAGAAATACTATGCCCACCGCCTTCTGGCTCACCGAGATATACTCCATCAAACAAAAGAAGGATATCTTCTGGGCTCTCTTCTTTTTTCGCCTGATCAGAAAATTTTTTTGAATAGTGGACGATTGCTTTCCCTTTCTGACGTGGGGATGGTAGGCGGATTTGTGATGCCCGCGCCGGATGAAACTTCAGAAGGAAGATTTTTTTATCATATCATAAGAAGTGTTTTTCTCAACGGACCACTCACTTATCGCTATAAACACGGTGTACAAAAAAAAGTCGAAGAATTAGGTCTTGAGGGATGTATGCTCAAAAAAGAAGTCCTCGAAACATGGTATTCTCTCTCCTTTTCCAATCCTGAGAAACTGGAACACCAACTCTCTCTCACATGCATAAAAATGAAAAAGTCCATTCTCTATTCCCCGGATATTGTGATGTTTGGCTATTTTCCTCAGACAATACAAGACTTTTTCGTCTGGCTCAGCCATCAAGCCATAATTCGATCACATCAGAAAGAAGGGCTTTTCGCATGGTATGTGCTCTTTTTCGGTTTCTTGTCTCTCTGGGTTCTTCTCGCCCTATCCGTGTGGACAACCCTCTGGTTGGCACTTCCCTGGTTTAGTTACTATTTCTTTCTTCTTTTTGTATGGCCATTCTCCAGTCAGACAAAGGGTATAAAAAAATTTCTTCAGGGTTTCCTTTTAGCTATCTCCCAGGAAGTTTACCTGTGGGTATTTTTCACACACCATCATAGAAGACAAAAAAGGCATAAAGAAAACTAAAGAAAATGAAAGAGAAAAAAAACGACAGTGCAATTTTCAAAAGCTATCTCCTTTGATCAAAGGAGATAGATTTTATTCCTTTTCCTACAAGAAATTATACTCTCTTTCAACAGTCTTTCTCTTCTGCTCTATCCCATCCAAGAGAGGATCAATCTTGCTTTGCATAAAAAAAGGCTGCCCGGTTATCCCGGACAGCCTGGAAAATCTTCTGTTTTTAGCCTATTCTTCACTACCAGAAACTGCTGCTTGACTCTTGAGAGCCATAATATCCTTCACAATAGAATCAAGAGCCAGAATCACAGACTTGGCGTCCTTTCGCCCAAAGAACACATCCTCAAGCTGCTCATCAAGTTTCTGGCGCACTTCAATCCAGCTGGGTACCAGAGGAGGAAGTTTAGCACCGGGAAGCTGAGCAATAAAAGGATCCTCTTCCGGTTTGTTCCTTGCCAGGTGAGGCTGGTTCACCAGAACTTCTTTGGACTTGAGATAAGAATCAGAAGCCACTAAAGACTTACGACTTGGTACAGCGAGACCACCCTCTGCGGTAAACACCTGACCTTCATAACTGGTGAGGAACTTCACAAGTTCCCAGGCTTCCTTGGGGTGTTTGGTATTTGCATTGATAGAGAGAGATACAGTGACCACAACAGAAACCTTATTCTTCTTGCGAGGAAGCTGGGAAAGATTCCATTTAAATTTGTCAATATTCTTAAAACGGAGCTGAACCCAGCGTCCATACATACACATGGCTGTCTGACCTGCCACAAAGCTAGCATCTCCACCAAGCTCACGAGAAGCCGTCACAGAAGGTGCCACTTTGTACTTATTCATGGTATCAGCCACAAACTGAATAGCCTCAGCATTGGCATTCAGATACTTGGGATCAGCCAGAACCCAATTGCCCTTTGCATCAAAGATTTCTCCTCCATTCTGGAGAATAAAGTTGTAATACCAGTTTGCCCAGGTTTCATTAAGCCAGCCATATTGGTCAGGCACACCATCACCATTGGCATCCTTCGTGAGTTTCTGAGCGGCCTTGATCAGATCATCCCATGTCCACTTCTCATTGGGATAAGCCACACCTTCTTTGTCAAACATATCCATATTGTAGTAAATAGCAAAGGTTGTCCAGTCCTTGGGAATACCATAGAGCTCTCCGCCAAAACGAAAAGCATCTACAAGAGAAGGATAAAAGTCCTCAAACTGAAAATCAGGATCATTTACAAAATCATCAAGTGGATAAAGAAGTCCCTTGCTCGCATAGTCATAGAAACTCTCCACATGAAGATAGTGAACATCAGGTGGCGTTCCACCAGCATACATTGTCTGGAGCTTATCTCCAAACGAAAGTGAATCCGTATGAATCACCTTGAGCCCAATATTGGGGTGCTTTTTCTGGAACTCCTGAAGGACCTTGTACACTGCCAACTTCTCTTCAGGTGTACCCCACATAGCAAACGTAAGCACCACATCACCGGTTTCCTTGAGCTTGAGACTGGTGTCTCCTTCGCCTTTCTTTCCACAACTGGACAAGAAAAGCCCCATGACAGCAAGACCCAGTACTGCCCATTTCCACTGTTTCATTGGAACCTCCTTTTTGTATAATCATAAAAATCACTTCATAACTTCCCATTTTCATATATTTTAGAGCAAAAATTTTTTTTGTCAATAATATGAAGCCAAAAATCGACACATACGTTATTCTGTTCCCTCTCCATTATCTCTTCACTTCTCAAACCCTATCAAGAAAATATCCTCATTTCTTTCTTTTCTCTTGTTGCCTTTTCTTGCGTTCACTCATCCACTGATAGAGACGTTCTGCCTGCAAAAGAAAGGTTTCAAATCGAGCCTCAATAATTTGTGAAAAGGGATTGCCATCAAGCTCAATACTGAGAAAAGGAAGCTTGTCCATATATTCAGCCAGGTCCTCATAATCCTCTTTATTGCCAGCCCGCCATTCTGCTTCTCTCTTGCCCTCCACCGACATCTCTCTTGTAGCTACAGCCTCGGTCATACGAGAATTCATACATCCAAATGGTCCCACATTGATGACACCACAGTATTTATCCACGAGTTTTGCCAGGGATGCTCCTGAAGAAAGTCCAGGTTCTCCTGTGAGTTCCCAGCGGAAGAAATGCTGAGACCGTTTCATATACTCTCGAATATTAATAAGCTCATACTCATAAAGTCCTGTTTTCGCCAGAATTTTCTTAATACGGCGTTCATGATAATCCTGTACATAATCGCTAATGGCCGCTTCAATCCGTCCGACAAGATTCGTCTTGAGTTCAAACATATTTATATCCCGAAGAAAATCCGTATATCTCACCCATTCTGTCACCGGTGCATCAAGCATCACAAAACCATGTTCCGCAAGCTTGTCAGGAATACCCATCAGAGAGAAATGGTCTCGACGAACAAAAATCTCCCCCACTACCCCAATATACTTCGCCTCCGTGATAGGACGCACTAACTTAATCTGAGAAAGCCTCTTCGCACTCTCCTTGAGTTGACTATAGAAAAAGCGCTTTCTTGAACCATCAAGAACCGCAATCAGCTTTTCAAACTCTTCCTGATAGATTTTGAGTGCTGATTCTTTGTCAACAGCCATAGCTCTGATAGCCGCCTTGATATCATCCAGCACATCCATAAGATACACTGCCCTTGCAATATTGAGTCTGAAAGGAATACCCAGACCAGCATAGCCATTATCATTACTCAGTCCAAGAACAGCCACATTGCGAAGCTGAAGCTTATCAATCATGCGCTCAAGAAGAGTTTTGTATTGGCCTACCCGACAACATCCCCCAGCTTCAACAATAAAGACCACAAGCCGTTCCTCAGGATTTTCCCGATACTTAATATATTTAAGCACTTCTCCAAGTATGTTTATGATAGGAAGACATTCCTTGCTTGTGGTGACCGATCTCCCTAAATTCAGGGCCTCTCTATCACACACAGGAAGCGGTTCAGCATTCCAGCCCACCCGCCTCAAGGCAGCCGCTGCCCCAGCAGCAAAACTTTCTCCCATCGAAGGAACAACCGCCTTGATAGAAGGATGCCGATAAGGGAGCACCTCTCCTGTTGAATCCACATACTCCACATGCCCCCATTCATTGATACGAGTTTCAGCACGACGAAAAACAGGTTCGGCATCAATGATTTTGTCCCGGAGTTTCATATAGTTTCTCACCACATCAAGAAACGCCTCAACACGAGTATTTACCCCAGCATCAGCTGTATGCGTATCCACTTCAAGAGTCAGGGACGGTTTGGTTCCCATCAGATCACGAAAATGCGTTACCATCATCGAGTCAATAGCACAAAGAAAATTGGTAAAATACACCCCGAAAAGCTGCGGATGATTTTTCACAATTCTTGCTGCACGAATAATTCTTTGCCCCATTTCCCAGTAGGTATTGCGATAGTTTTCTTCTTTCTCATACTCAAGAAAATCATAAGGCAGAATATAAATACCACGAGAAGCAAATTTAAAAGGTATCCCCTTGTTAGCCTCCTCAGCAAAAGCATTATACGGATGACCAAAAAGCACAATGGCTATTTTATTCGGATCCTTTTCCAGTTCCTTGAGAACCTTTCTCCCCTCTTCTTTCATCGCCTGGAAAAAGGCTTTCTGCTTTTGGTAAGCTACTTGATGAGCACGTTTGCCCTCAGCAGCCGAAAATCCCATCTCCTGAGCCAATCTAACAAACTGTTCCTCCTCTGTATGAAAACCCCGCATAAAATTCAACACAGGTGTAAGCATCTTTGGAGGAGCAGGATGATCCTTCAGGAAAGTCGCCTGCTGATAATAAGGTTCTCCCTGCACAAACATACAGACTGTCTGGTATTCCTTGCGATATTCCGGTTGTTCTGTGACATGCATTTCCATAATCTGGGGAGAAAAGATGTAATCTGGCTTTTTCTCAAGCAGATCCTCAAACATCCCGAGAGCAATCTGTCCAGAAAGACAGAAACTTGTCATCCCTTTATCAATACCGCTCTGTCTCACCTCCTCAGGCAAAATAACCTTACATCCAAGTTCAGTAAAAAAGTTATAATAAAACGGATAAAGCGTATGAGTATGAAAAGACTTATTGATACCAACCACAGGGGCATTGCTAGGAAGCGACTTTGGTTCACAAAAGGTTTTAAAAAGAAGTTCTCGTCGTTTCAACACATAGTCATAAGATTTTGTATCCACATCAATATGGTGAATCTGGTTATAGTATTTGTTACATGCCCCACCAAAGGGGAACATCTTGCCTTTGACCTTAATTATGGCAATCTCACACTTGCGGTCACAATTCTCTGGTTTCCCCTGACAAATAAAACTTTTGCCATACTCTATCTCACGAGAAGCCAGATCCTCAAGATCATAAAAAGAAGGTTTCAGAAATCCCATAGAGAGCATTTCCTTGATCTCCAGAGCCACACCATACGCCCCCATGAGACCTGGTTCAGGCGGAACAATAATCTTCTTGCCAGTAAGACTTGCCATAGCAAGGGGCACAGCCCGGTTATAACAAACCCCTCCCTGCATAAAGATTTTGTTACCAACCTGACGAGCCCCTTTTACCCGATTGACATAATTCATACAAATGGAGTACACAAGACCAGCAATAATATCTTCCCTTGCGATGCCTTCCTGAGTAGCAATTTTGATATCAGAAGAAATAAAAGCAGCACACTGATCAGAAAAGTTAGGTGGACGATTTGATTTGAGAGCAATATCTGCAATCTCTTCGGTTCTTACACCCATGGATTCATATGCTGATTCTTCAAGAAAACTTCCCGTCCCTGCCGAGCAGGCTTCATTCATAGCATAATCAGAAGCCACTCCATTCACAAGATAGGTATACTTGGCATCTTGACCACCAATCTCAAAAATCGTATCCACCTCAGGATCAAAATGAGCTGCCGCTCGAGCATGTGCAATAATCTCATTGATAATACCATCCGTCTCTGCATGAAGACCTGCAATATGGCGTCCACTTCCAGTAACACCAAGCCCAATAATCTTGACCTTTTTTCCACCAAGTTGCTGAAAAAGACCCCGATAACAATTTCTAGAAGCTTCAATAGGATTCCCATTGGTTCGTAGATAGACAGCAGCCAGAATCTTGTCATCTCTTGTTCGCAAAAGCACCGCTTTAGTTGTAGTGGAACCAACATCAAGCCCCAGAATACACTCATCTCCATCCTCAACC
>JBKBIS010000085.1:0-7030 GCA_046294145.1 Brevinematales bacterium
GTGGCTGAGTATACAAATGGTGTACTACTACAAACGTGGCCACACGTATATAGTAATGACAGTGATGAAACCATTCACCAAGAAAGATATCGCAGTTTTTTTTCAAATCAGACAATTTTTGAAATTTTTGAAACAAATTTGATACAGGGAACTTATGATTACCCCTCTCGGGAGAAGTATTTTACTTTATACGATGGATATCAATTGAAGTGTATTTCTAATTGGGTAAATGTTCATACAAATGGTCAAGAACGTACAGAGTACTATTACTCTAACGTATATGTCTATATATTTAAAGTTATTTCGAACGAAAGGGTACAGTTATCTGTGTTGGGAACTAATAGCTATACATATACTTATGTTTATACGAATCATTCTCTGAAAACGGTTTCTACTAATTCCACTTATTCTATGAGTACGAATACAGAGACTTTATACTATATACTCCAAAAGATTCAGTAGTTTTTTGAGAGGGCTTAGTGCCCTCTCAACTTTTTTAGTCGTACTTTTTGATAAGTTCAGGTCTTTTTTTTGAGAGTATTTTTGTGTTTTATTCTCGATTGGGAGAGAAGAGTGATATCTGGAGAAGCACTGAATAAGCGGGAGATGAGAGTTTCTCTCTTTGTTTATTATTGATTGTTACTTCTATTGTACTTTACATCAGGCCAGGGTGTTTGAGTGTGTGCAATGAGAGAAGGTGCAATATTATTTGCCTTCTTTTGTTTTTTGTGCTACAATACTATAGGCAAAAAGAGGAGTCTATGACGAAGAAGCTTTCAGTCTGGATCACCCTTATTCTCTGGGGCGTGTCTTTTCTTTTAGCACTTGTATGGCTCTCGACAAAAGAAGGTTCGAGGGTGGGGAAAAAAACACCAGTGATTGGAAAACGAATAGCGGTTATTGAAATTTACGGGGCTATCACCTATGAGGGTGAAACAACAGGTCTTATGGGGCTTCGGACAGGAGGAGTTCAGGCCTGGCTTGAGGACCTGGAAAAAGCCGTCATTGATCCCATGACGGTAGCTATTATTCTTCGTATCAATTCGCCGGGAGGAACGGTGGGAGCTACGCAGGAACTTTATTTTGCCATCCAGAGGGCAAAGGAAAAGGGGAAAGTGGTGGTGGCTTCTTTTGGGGATATAGCTGCTTCTGGGGGGTATTATGTTGCCACAGCCTGTGATGCCATTGTGAGCTTGCCAGGTACCCTTACGGGAAGTGTAGGGGTTATGATGCAGGGTTTTCAGTATCAAAAGCTTTTGCAAAAAATCGGAGTGGAAGCGTCTGTGATCAAGTCAGGGAAAAACAAGGATATCTTTGCTGGATATCGAGAGATGACACCAGAGGAGGAAGAGATTCTTTTTTCTGTGGTAAGCAATACTTATGAACAATTTCTTTCAGCTGTCATGAAAGGAAGAAACCTTTCACGGGAAGAGGCACAACCTTTGTGTGATGGTCGTATTTTTACAGGAGAGCAGGCTTTGCAAGTGAAACTGGTTGATCGGTTAGGTACCTTTGAGGATGCTGTGAATCTTGCTCGCGAGTTGGCAGGACTTTCTCCATCTACCCCTATTTATTATCCGGCAGAAGAGGAGATGGATTGGAGAAAAGTTCTCAAGCGTCTTAGTGTAATGGCTAAAGGCGGGTTATCGGTTGGTTTTCCGGGTCTATCTTCGACAAAACTGTGGTATTATACCACATTGGAATAAAGGAGAAACTATGCGATGGCTTATGGTTTTCTGGCTTGGAATGATAACATTTGTTTTTGCAGCTGAACCATTGAATTGGGTAGTGGCTACTGTTAACAAAAATCCTATTACTTTTTATGATGTTCTGCGATACAATCAGTTTATCACAGAGAATTCTGGAGGTATGATAACCAATACCTTTGAAGAAGGATTGCAAAACTGGTTTACTTATTATATCCTCAGGTCACTCGCTGATCGAGATAAGCGTTATCAGCTTGCCCCGGGGGAAATTCAGGATGCCATGCTTCCCTATATCAAGATGACAAATACCCAACCGGAATTGGTCTCTCTTTTCAATAAGTATAGAGATCTTTTAGAAATGAGAGTGGAGGTCAACCTCTATATACAGAAACTTACCTTTTTCAATGAAGACTTCAAAAAGCAACTTTACCAGGGTATTGATGAGGTTGAGGCAAAGGCGTTTTATGAGAAGAACAAAACTAATTTTCTTGCTCCCCCGCAGGTGAATCTCATGGTTTTTGTTGCTCCGTATCCAGAGAATGGTTCTCTTACTGAACTGGAGACCATTGAAAAACACTTTGAGGCAATAGCTAAAGAAGCGGCCAAGACGACAAATGGGAATGCCATTGTAGAGAAATACAAAAAATCGGTGAATTTTACTTCTTATTCGGGAAATAGTGGGCTCACCAATGTTCAGCATCTCTTTCTCAGTGGATATCCTGAAGAGGTTCTGGGGCTTGCCATTGATCCAACATATTACAAGCAATATCTTGACAATGGAAGGGTTTTTGGTCCGCAGGTGCTTCAGTTCCGAAAAGACAAGAAGAAGTATGTTCTGGTTATGCGAGTTTTGAAAAAAGAGGAACAAAAAATAATGCCTTATGAAGAGGTAAAAAATTATATTTATACAATTCTTCAGAATAAACGAATGGAGGATGTCTTGAGAAATTGGTGTGCAGATCAGGTGAGAACTTTCAAAGTTTCTCTTGAAATCCAGGACAAAACCTATCAAGGAGCTTACGATGCCTATATACGAAGGTAAACTGAGTGCAAAAGGGCTCAAATTAGCCCTTGTGGTGGGGAAGTTCAATTCATTTATAGGAGACAAGTTGGTCGATGGGGCTATCAATGCCTTTGAGCAGCTGGAGGGGAATGCTGAGATGGTGGACATTTACAAGGTGCCAGGTAGTTATGAGATTCCCGGTGTGGTCAGACGGCTTTTAGATGCAGGCAAGCACGACGCTATTGTCACTCTTGGAGTGGTAATTCGTGGACAGACTCCTCATTTTGAGTATGTGGCAGGGAATACCTCAAAGGCCCTGATGGAAATGGCTGCTGAAGGTAGGATTCCTGTGGTTTTTGGGATTATCACGGCGGATGATGTAGAACAGGCTATTGATAGAGCTGGCGTGAAGAGTGGAAACAAGGGATATGAAGCGGTTCTCACGGCCGTGGAGATGGTGAGCCTTTATAGGCAGATGAACCATGGCAGATGAAGTTTTTGTCAGGACGACAGGGAAAGAGCTCTGTTTTCTTGCCCTGTATGCCTATGATGTAGCAGGTCATCCCCTTCAGGATCTTTCCTCCTTTGTGTGGCTTAAGGAAGTTTATGGTTTTGACAGGGAAGAAGGGTATCTTCCTCCTCTTTCTTTGTCTGATAAAGGTATTTTTCGTCATGGAGAGATGATTTTCAAGGGGGTTGTCAACGAACTCACACTTATTGATGGTGAGATTTTTCCTTTTCTGAAAAGACCAATTGACAAACTTTTTGCTGTGGACAAAGCTATTCTCCGGCTTGGGGCGTATCTTATCATCTTTGAGAGGGAAATGCCATCGGAAGCTGTTTTTTCCCTCTGTGCTAAATTTGCTGATCTCTATGGGGAAAACGAGGCACCTTCCTATATTCAGGGTGTACTGGGAAGTTTAGCCAGAAAATGGCGAAGTCAACCACAGGATGGAAGATAATGCAGGCTTTTGATGATCTTCTCCGACTGATTGAAATCTTGCGTTCTCCTGAGGGGTGTCCCTGGGATAGAGAACAAACCCTTTCTTCAATGCGAACAGCTATTCTTGAAGAGGCCTACGAGCTTGTAGATGCGATTGATACTCAAAACAAAGAAAATCTCATTGAAGAGATGGGAGATCTTTTGTTTGTGACCTGTTTTGTGGCATATCTGGCTCAACAAGAGGGGTTAACCACTTTTGAAGAGATCCTTACTTTGGTCAGGGCCAAGCTTATTCGTCGGCATCCACATGTTTTCAGTGAGAAAAAAGAGCTGAGTGTGGATAGTATTCTTTCTAACTGGGAATCCATCAAGGCTCAGGAAAAGACCTCTTCAGAGCATCCCTTGAGAAGCATTCCGAAAAGTCTTCCAGAACTTCAAAGGCTATATAAAATCCTTTCGAGGATGAAAAGACTTAAATTTTCCTGGGAGCTTGGAAGTCTTTCTGCTGTAAAGAGGGAGATTGAATCTACCGTTCATCATGACCCACGGACTTTCTTCAAGGGTTTTCTTCTTTATGCATTTGAACAGGGTATTGATCTTCCTGCTCTTATTAGAGAACTTTCTTCAGAGCTGATTGCTCACTATGATAACCAGAAAAAAGAGTCGTTTGAGAAATAAAATTGACAAAATACTCAAGTTTTCTTCAAAAAAAGCGATATCTTATAATAGCAAGGATGCGAAAAAGAGTTCAAGGAGGAAAAATATGCGGATTGAAAGTATAGGTTCTCCACCTTATCAACAGTCTCATCCTGCGCCTACCTCTCAGGAGAAACAGGATCTGGAGAACAAGATTGCTGAGGTGAAGCAGGAACTTCGCAAGGAAGTTGAGCAGCAGGGTCAGGAAGAAGTGGCTAAAAGAGAATTTGAAAGACAGATTCGCCTCAACGAGTATTATATCAAGGAGCTTCTTTTCCTTTTTAGTTCAAAAGGAAATGCTGAAACAATTGAAAAACTGGCCAAACTGCTCAAAAAACAAAAAGAGATGCTCTCCCGTTAATATCTCCTTTCGAAGACATACATTTCCATAACGTAGAGTGTACCCTCATGGAGTACTATCTTCCAGATATAGGGTTTATAGAGTTCTGGGGAAAAGGGAGAGCTTCCCTTGAAGAAAACTCTTTCCCATCCTGTTTCATCAACAATCTCATAAATGGTGATTTCCTTCTCATGATGAATATCCACAGGTGTGGCGACATATACTCCGTAGCGAATGTGTTCGCATTCTTTAAGAAAGTTTCGGCGAAAGTCGGTTAAGTGTTCTTGATAGGCATCAAGAGGGTGTTCTTGTGCATACAGACCGCAGATATCTTTCAAAGGTCGTATAGGGCAGGGAAGAAGGGGTAGGTTAGGTTGATTCTCATACCAGAGCTGGCTTTCGTTAAAGAGAAGTTCGGAGTTTGTGTTGTGATGTTCCTGAAGAATGGCAAGTTTATACCCGTTTTCTGGTTCCAGATCATCAAAGAGACCTATTTTTAGCCATTCTACGAGAGTTTTTCGACTGAGATGTGTATGTTTGTGAAGGAAGTCAAAGAAATCTTTGTAAGGCTGACGGGATACGATAAGTTCTTTCATGGATACAGGAATATGGGGTAAGTGTCGTAATCCTAAACGTATTTTGCCATGTTCTATTGTGTCCTCGATACGACTTGAACTGGCGGAAGGTCGGAGAAATTGTATTCCCCAGACCAGACGAGCGTAGAGAATGATTCTGTTTTTTTGTTTTGTTTGATGAAAGGAGTTGAGTGTGGCTAAGGTGAATTCAAGAGGGTATTTTTGACAGAGGGAAAGCAAAAGAGCAGTTCCAAACCAGCGAAGTTTTTCTTCTTTTTTTGAGGGAAGGTATTTTCCCTCTTTCAAGAGCATAAACCAGTAATGAGAGTGAAGTTCTTCTTTTGGTAGTTTTTTTTCTATCTCATGCTTGAGGGTAAGCCAGTATGGATCGTCTTTATGCAGGAGGTGAAGAAATTGTTTGGCTTCTTCTATAGGGATAAATCGAGAGAGGTAGATCTGGGCTTCCTCTCTATACACGAAGGGACCACGAAGGAAGGGGTGCATGACGCGAGAGATTTCACGAAAGAGATTCTGCTCAGTGGAAATAACATGGCGTCTCTGAACAAACAAACGCAGATCA
This sequence comes from Brevinematales bacterium, assembly GCA_046294145.1. Taxonomy (GTDB): domain Bacteria; phylum Spirochaetota; class Brevinematia; order Brevinematales; family Thermospiraceae; genus Thermospira. The sequence continues at coordinate 5,844 of JBKBIS010000085.1, forward strand.
GTGAAAACGGGATGGTTGGTCCAGCGAAGTGCCAAAGGAAATTTTTGTTGGAGGGGAATACCATAGCGTCTCAGGTGATCGAGAATATCCCAAACCCAATGAGTTTGCAATCTGATAAGTATCAGATTTTCTCCAAAGTAGAGAATATCTTCTGTAGTCTGAAGGAGAGGAATATCGTCAATTTCTCCAATAATGGGAAAATGGGGTTCTATCTCTTTTTGGCTTAAAAGAAGGTTATACCTATGTCCTGTTTTTGAAAGCCAGCCTGTGTTTTTAGGATAGTGGAAGAGTAACCAGTGGAGAAGGTGGGAGAGAATACGAGAGGGGAGAAAAAGAACCAGTTTTTTGAATCGAACCTGAAAAAAGACTGATTGAATAAGTTTTTTTGCTTTTTTTTTCTCATGAAACCAGAAAATGATATTGACGGGAACTGTATGGATGAGAAAAGGGGATTGGTAACGAATGAGGCGTTCAAGAAAGGAGATAGTTGTAGTGGTAAGCCATGAGGAGGAAGAAACTTCTTCTTTGCATATGTGGGAAGAGGTTTTTGCATCTAAACTGGATGGAGAAAGAACAGGAAGTCGGGAAAGAAGAGAAGAGACCTCTTCAAGAAATTCTGGGTGGTTGTGAAAGATTCTTTGAACGTCTTCATAGGAGAGAAGAGATTCTTTTTTCTGCTGAGGAATAGAAGCCACAGTCTGGAGAGAGTATTTTTTTGCGAGAGAAACAAGCCTTCGCAGGTTTTCAATGGGTTTGGTTTCGGTGTAGGAGCAGAGAACCCAGAAATGAGTGTTCCATACCTTCTGGTAGTAGTTCAGGGCTTTTTCGGCAAGTTGTTCTTCCTGTTCTAGTTCTTCGCCTACTAAAAGGAATAAATCTTGTTGATACTGTTCAAGTAACTTTGGAGGAATGGTATTTTTCTGATTTTTGAAAGCAAAACTGACGAGAGTGAAAAGGTGCTGAATACCTGATTGGGTACACGCTATCACGAGGGCAGGAAAGGATTTTTTTCCTCCGGGAGCATGCGTCAGGATTTCTATGGCGTATACAGGTTTTAGATTGTGGTATTTGGCTATGAGGGCGAGAAGAGCAAAGTGTCTGGTGGAATACCTCTTGACAAGAGATATGGCCTCCCATCCCCATTTCTGGTAGAGTGAGGCCACTTCTTGAAGTTCTGAGCGGATGGA
>JBKBIS010000086.1:0-7008 GCA_046294145.1 Brevinematales bacterium
AGGGTTTTGGGCAATGTTACAGCACCGCAGCTTGCCATGGAACCAGGGGTAGTCATTAAGGGAAATATTCTTATCACAGCTGGACAAAAGAAGGAAGTAGAAAAACTCATCGAGGATGCTTACAACGCTGGTCCTTCCATCAATTTTGATGCTATGTTTGAGGAGAAAAAGGAGAAGATTGCGGAGATTACTTCTGCTAAAGAAAAAGACAGCAAATTTTTATGATACTTCTCAAAAACAGTGTCGAAATAGAATACATTCGAAAAAGTAATCAGATCATCGCATCAATATTTCGTTCACTTCATCCTTATATCTGTCCCGGGGTGAAGACAAAGGAAATAGATGCGATGATTGAGGATATGATTCTTTCTCGGGGTGCACGTCCTTCTTTTAAGGGATACACACCGGGAGGGTCTTTTCGCCCTTATCCGGCGGCAAGTTGTATTTCTGTGAATGAAGTGGTGATTCATGGTATTCCGGGAGAGTATGAGTTGAAGTCCGGTGATATTGTGAGTGTGGATATAGGTGTGGATTTCCATGGTTATTATGGGGATGCTTCCTATACTTACCTTGTCGGGGATGTGTCTGAACGAGATAGGAAATTAGTCGAAGATACCAAGAAAGCCCTTGAGCTGGGTATTGAGGTATGTCAGGAAGGGGTTTATCTCAATGAGATTGGAAGGGTTATTTCTTCTTATCTTCTTCCAAAAGGGTATGGTATTTTGAGAGATTATTGTGGCCATGGGGTGGGGAAGGCTCTTCATGAGGATCCTCCTGTTTTGAATTATTATGATCCTAAGCGCAAGGGGCCTAAGCTGAAAAAGGGTATGGTAATAGCTATTGAACCGATGGTGACCCTGGGGACTCATGAGGTAAAGGTTCTTCCTGATGGCTGGAGTGTGGTAACTAGGGATGGCAGTCGTTCTGCTCACTGGGAACATTCCATAGCAATTACCGATGGAGAACCTCTTATTCTTTCGGCGTGGGAATAGGTCATGATGTGGGATGCCTTGGTTATTGGAAGTGGAATTGCAGGCTCGACAACAGCTTATCTTTTAGCTCAACAAGGGTTTTCTGTTCTTTTGCTTACCAAGGCAAAGGATCCTCATGAATCTAATACTTACTACGCTCAAGGGGGGATTGTTTACAAAGGGCGGGATGATTCTCCAGAGCTTCTTATTGAGGATATACTTCGGGCTGGTGCAGGTATTGCTAATCTGGAAGCAGCAAGAATTTTGGCTACTGAAGCTGAAGAGGCGGTAAATGAGGTGCTTTTGCGGGCTTTTGGTATTGCTTTTTCTCGCAATGATGAGGGAAGTTATGATCTCACTGAGGAGGGAGCTCATTCGGTTCGTCGTATTCTTCATGCCCTTGATAGTACAGGCAAGGCTATCGAAGAGGCTGCTATAGCGACTCTTCGTCGAACAGCGGGAGTAGAATTTCGCTGTGGGTATCACGTCGTTGATATTATTACCCTTGATCATCATACCCGTTATCCGAATAGAATGTATCTTCCTCCTACAGCCCTGGGTGTGTATGCCCTGAATCAGATGACGGGACGTGTGGAGAAGTTTCTGGCCAAAAACGTGATTTTGGCTACAGGAGGCATGGGTCAGATTTATCTTCATACGACAAATCCTGTAGGCGCTACAGGAGATGGGTATGCTATGGCTTATCGTGCTGGCGCGAGGATTATCAATATGGAGTATACCCAGTTTCATCCAACAACCCTTTTTCATCCCAGAGCAAGCAATTTTCTCATTTCAGAGGCGGTTCGTGGAGAAGGGGCTGTTCTGGTAAATAAAAATGGGGAAGCATTTATGCAACGTTATCATGAGCTTCGGGATCTTGCTCCGAGGGATGTGGTGACAAGAGCTATTCTCTCAGAGATGTATGCTACTCATGAACCCTGTGTATACCTGGACATAGCTTGTCTTGGAAAGGAAAAGATTCAGAGCCGTTTTCCTGCTATTTATCAGAAGTGCCTTGAATACAAGATTGATATTACAACAGATCCTGTTCCTGTTGTGCCAGCGTATCACTTCTCTTGTGGTGGAGTGTATACGGATATAAATGGAAAGACGACTATACAGAGACTTTTTGCTGTTGGAGAAGTGGCTTGTACGGGGCTTCATGGAGCAAATCGTTTGGCCAGTACTTCTCTTCTGGAGGGAGTGGTTTTTGGGCGAAGGATTGCACGCTATCTTGCTGAAAATAGAGAAAACTGGGAGTATCAGCCTTATCATGAGGTTCCTGAATGGGAGGATACGGGAACGGAAACACTGGATCCGGCGCTTATCTACCAGGATTGGGCTCTTCTTCGGAATATGATGTGGAACTATGTTGGGGCAGTGAGAACAAAGAAGCGTCTCAAGAGGGCGCTTATTGATCTCAAGAATCTTCGAGAGGATGTGGAGGATTTTTATCGGGATACCAGGCTTTCTCCTGAAATTATTGAGCTTCGTAATGCCGTACAGACAGGGCTTATTGTGGCTCAGCATGCCTGGACAAATCGTGAGAGTCGAGGGGCACATTATCGTTTAGATTGAGGAACAGATTTTATGAATGGAAGGCTGTTTTGTCTCGATGAGCCACTTTTTGTTTTTTTAAAATGTCACTAGTTACATATAATATTTAATATTTATTTTTTATATTTGGTGTGAATAGGAATGTTTCATCTGCATAGTATAAGCTATCTCCTTTTCTCAAACATATGCTATGTATTTTATTTCTTTATATATACTTAAATCTTATTCTTTTGAGAAAAGTGGATACCATACAAGACAAAGATGGGAAGGCTAAAAGAAAAACGCAGGGAGCATAAAAAATTTACTCTTTGTGTCACAGGAACCATAATAGAGAAGTTTTGAACCAAAAAAAATTTGCGTATATGACTCTTTTCATTTGATTTTTTTAGGAAAAGTTGCTATAGTAAAAGTAAGGAGGATTCTATGCGGTGGTTCAGTTTTGAGGCCTTCACGGTATTTATCGGTGCGCTTTTTATTCTTTTTGGTGTTTCGCTTATTGTGAAGGCTTTTTGGCATGTTGATCTTCCTCTTTTTCGGATAGGATTTGCTCTGTTTCTTATTTATATCGGACTTGGGCTTATTTTTCAGCCGCCATGGAAAGGGATATCCGGGGAACGGGTAGTACAGGAGGGATCGGAAAGAAGCTGGATATTTTCGTCGGCGAAGGTAAATCTGGAGGAGGGGATTTCTACTTTTCATTCTATTTTCAGTTCGGTAGAAGCTGATTTTTCTTCCCTTCGAACGCACGAACCAGGGATTATTCAGTGTAATGCTGTATTTGGTTCTCTGGAGGTTTCTCTCCCTGCTGATGTGCCTGTTCGTTTAGAAGGCCATGCCGTATTCGGTAGTGTGGAGTTTCCTGATAAGCGTAGTGTGAGTTTTGGCTCTCTCTCTTCTGAGGCTCAGGGAAAAGTGGTTATTGTGGCCAATGCGATTTTCGGTTCTGTAGTATTCAAGGTAAAATAAATCCTTTGAAAAGGAGGCGTTTATGAAACATTGGTGGAAAGTTGGTGCAGGGCTTTTGATAAGTGGTTTGGTGTTTGGTACTCAGTTTGATGATATGACCAATGATCTCAAAAAGATACTTGATGATGGTTCAAAAACGGTAGCAGCTTCATTAGCTAAAAATGTGGGCTACTATACGGGTTCTGGGAACGTGACGCCTGCTAATGCCTCAAGCTTTTTGGGTCTAAAAGTAGGAGTAGGGGTTGGGACTGTTCTTCCTGGCTATCTTTGGCCTATGCTTCTTTCTCAAAATACCTCGGCTCTTGTTGGAGAGATGACGTCCAAAAATGCTGTAGGCTTTGAGGCAATGGCAAAAGTGATAGGGCTTCTTCCTCTCACCTATGATATGATCTATACCAAGATAGGGCTTCCTGTGATTCCGATGGATGTAGGGCTTAGGCTCGGTTTCTTCCCAGAGCTTCAGTTTGGGACAGCTGAAGATTATGTCAAGATAGGATTTTTCCATTTTGGGGCTGAGGCAAGGTACAAGATCACAGGTCTCAATCTTGTGTTTGCGAAAAGTCAGGTTGAAGCCAGGGTATCCTACGACTATGATGATGGAGTTATAGGAGCTTCTCAGAAGATAACCACAGTAGCCTATGCTGATGCAAATGTGATTGGTACCAATGAGATGACCATGAGAATGGAAAATCGCTGGAGTGGTTCTTCTATTGGAGTGAAGGTGATTGGTGGGCTTTCGGTGATGATGTTTGAGGTGTATGGTGGCGCTGGTGTGAATTTTAATTTTGGTGATGTGAAGACAGATCTGACAAGTAAGTTGAAATTTATTGATACCACAGGTTCTCTTGGCAATCAAGAGGTGGAGCTGAAAGGAAAGGGGAATGCCCCCTATGACGCTTTTGATATGCGGCTTCTTGTAGGGGTACACTTCTTTGTTTCTGATGTTGCCCTGGAGTGGAATCCGCTTAATAATGCTCTGGCTATTGCTTTTGTACCTGTTTCTCTGTCTTTTTGACGAAATAAGGGGATGTTCAACAGAGAACATCCCCTTATTTTTTTGTGTGGTGATTTGTTTGGACATAAAACTGAGTAAAAAAGTTGAGTTTTTTTTCTTTTTTCTCTATACTAAGTTGAGAAAAAAAGAGGTCTTTTTATGATAGATGATATTGATCCCTTACCAGCCTGTTTCTCTTCCCTGTGGGGAGGGAAGAGATGATTTGTGTTGTAGTTAATAATCCCAGGGATTGGTTTTTTCATTCTTCTCATATTCGTGTCATTTCAGCCAGGGATTACCTCACGAAAGATGAGTTTATTCAGGACAAAAATATCAAGGTATTTAATCTTTGTCGATCTTATCGATATCAGTCAATTGGATACTATGTTTCTCTTTTAGCAGCGGCGCGCCAACATCGGGTAATGCCTACAGTAGCCACCATTCAAGAAATGAAGACTCAGAGTGTAGTGAAGGTTTTGACAGAAGATCTTGAGAGAATGATTCGTAGTACGCTCGAGAAGGTTCCTCCTGCAGATGTTCAGGAAACCAGGTTAAGTAATGGGAAAATAGTTCCTATGTTTACCATGAGAATTTATTTTGGTCATACGGTACGGAAGGATTATGAACGACTTGGGCAGGCTATTTTTTCTATCTTTCAAGCTCCTTTGATTAAATCTGTCTTTGTGAAACCTAATGGTCACTGGGAGGTGCAGAGTATTGTCCCTATTTCCGCCAATGAAATTCCTGAGACAGAGAAGATGTGGGTTGTGGAGTTTGCGGATATCTATTTTGAAACAAAAAATTTCTATCATAAAAAACGACACTCTTCTCCTTATGATATGGCAATTCTGGTGAATCCTGAGGAAGGAAGTGATGCACCTTCCAATACCAGAGCCCTTCAAAAGTTTGAAAAAGCCGCTGAATCGGTTGGTTTTAATGTGGAGTTTATTACCAAGGATGATTATAGCAAAATTGCTGAATTTGATGCTTTGTTTATTCGTGAAACCACAAGAGTAAATCATCATACCTTTCGTTTTGCGCAGAGAGCGGCAGCAGAGGGGTTGGTTGTTATCGATGATCCTTTGTCTATTATTCGATGTAGCAACAAGGTATACCTGGCAGAGTTAATGCGCCGGGCAAAGATACCGACTCCTCAGACATGGGTTTTGCATGAAGACAATACAGAAAGTCTTTTGAAAGAGGTCTCCTTTCCTTGTGTTATGAAACAGCCAGATAGTTCTTTTTCTCGAGGTGTGGTGAAGGTCCATGATGAGGAAGAGTTTCGTCGGGAAGCTGAGAGACTTCTTGATATGAGTGATCTCATTGTTGTTCAGGAGTTTCTTCCGACAAGTTTTGATTGGAGAGTAGGGGTTTTGAATGGAGAAGCCCTTTATGTATGTAAATACTATATGGCTCGGAAACACTGGCAGATAGTGAATTATTCCAGAGAAGGACAGGATAAATATGGGAGATTTGAAACACTTCCTGTCGAACTTGCCCCTCGTAAACTTATTTCTATAGCACTCAAGGCAGCTCGTTTGGTAGGCAAAGGATTGTATGGACTGGATATTAAACAGGTGGGGGATCAATTTTATTTGATTGAGATTAACGATAATCCAAACATTGATGCAGGTATTGAGGATAAGATTTTGCGAGATCGCCTCTATCGCCATATTATGCAATATTTTGCTGTGGAAGTCAATCGGCGTAAGAATCTTCTTTCTTCATAAATCATAGAGGGTAGGATGAAAGAGGCGTCTGGCAGATAGATAGTGTCTATTTCTGAGAAGTTCTGCCTCTCAGTTTCTTCTGGAAGTACTCAATAGTGGCTTTGAGTCCTTCTCGTACGGGGACTTTGGGAGACCAGTCGAGTTCTTTTTTTGCTAAGGTAATATCGGGCCGGCGTTTTTTGGGGTCGTCTTCTGGAAGAGGAAGGAATTCTAGAGAGGAAGTGCTTCCAGTAAGTTCAAGGATGAGATAGGCCAGTTCTTTCATGGTGTATTCTTCTGGGTTACCAAGATTCACAGGTCCGGGGAAGTTATTTTTCATAGTCATCCGATAGATTCCCTCTACAAGGTCAGAGACGTAACAGAAGCTTCGGGTTTGTGAGCCATCTCCATAAATCGTGAGAGGTTTTCCCTCAATAGCCTGAACAATAAAATTCGAGACAACTCTTCCGTCATTTTCAAGCATACGAGGACCGTAGGTGTTGAAGATACGGATGACTTTGGTATCGAGTTTATAAAAACGTCTGTAGTCCATGGTGAGGGTTTCGGCAATTCTTTTGCCCTCATCATAACAACTTCGGATACCAATGGGATTGACATTTCCCCGGTAGGATTCACTCTGGGGATGAACCTCTGGATCTCCATATACTTCACTGGTAGAAGCCAGAAGAAAACGAGCATTATTTTTTCTTGCCAGTTCAAGCAGATGAAGAGTTCCTTCAAAATTGGTACGAGCTGTATAGATGGGATCTCTCTGATAATGTGGGGGAGATGCCGGGCAGGCAAAATTGAG
>JBKBIS010000087.1:0-7004 GCA_046294145.1 Brevinematales bacterium
GATTCTTTATTTAAGGCAGTGATGAAATACGAGGGTATCATTGAACTTGGACAAGAGCTTTCTAAAAATTACGAAGCCCAGATCAAACTTCATAATGAGATGTTTTTAGAACAAAAAAGAATATCCGATGTATGGGAGCAAAACTATTACGATATTCAAAAAAGATTAAGAAAAGAAAGGCTCAAATCTGGATTGATTTATGGAATTAGTGGTGCAATTATTGTTGGTCTTGTAACTTTTATATTATTGCAATGACAACAATCTAAAAAAAAATATTTTTTCTCCCAATTTTCTATTGACTAATTTTCTAAAATACAGTAAAATATAATACTAAATTTTTGGAAGGCAAAGGAGGTTTCTGTGCCTATTATCAAGTCTGCAAAAAAACAAATGCGCAAAGCTGAGAAGCGTCGGCAACGTAACCGAGCTCTCAAAACCTATCTGAAAAATCTTCGCAAGGAGACATTGCTCCTTCTTGAGGATCCCAAGACTACCGTAGACCAGGCTAAGGAAGCACTCAATCTATTCAAATCAAAAATTGACAATGCCTGGGCCAAAGGTATTTACAAAAGAAATAAATCTTCTCGTCTCATTTCCCGTATGGAACAACTCTTCAATCAAAAATTTGGTCAGAAATAAAAGAAGCATTTCTGAAAAACAAGGAATGAAGGAGGATAAATATGGCTCGAGGTAAACTCACAAAGGCCGATCTGGTGGAAAAAGTTTACGAAGATGTAAATATCGAAGAAATGAAGCTCTCAAGAAAAGAAGTCCTGACTGTGGTTTCTGTTTTTATAGAGAAGCTGAGAGAATCGATTGAGAATCTTGGTGAAGACGGAAGAATTGAACTGAGAGGATTTGGAACTTTTGGAGTTAAAAAACGTAAACCTCGAGTAGCTCGAAATCCCAAAACGGGAGAGGAAGTTCAAGTTCCTTCCAGAAAAACCCCTTTCTTCAAACCCGGCAAAGAACTCAAAAGTTCTATAAAGTAAGTTTTCAAGGATACCTTGAAAAAACGATAGAAAAAATTCAGCAAGGAGGCCTTTATGGCAAAAGATCAAATGGGACCCAATATTGATGAAAGCATGATTGATACAGTTCTGGCTGACGATATTGATTTTCAGGGGACCATGCGTTTCAACAAGTCTCTGATGATCAAAGGTCGCTTCGAAGGAAAGATTGAAGCTACTGGTCACCTTATCATTGGACCAAAAGCCGTCATCAATGCAGATGTAAAAGCTGGTGTCGTAACAAACTACGGACAAATAAATGGTAACGTGGAGGGACTTGAACGTGTAGAGCTTCTCCACAATGCAAAGCTTACCGGTGATATCAAAACACCGGATCTGATTATTGAAACAGGTTGTCTTTTCAACGGAAATTGTACCATGGTGGCCAAACAACCTTCTTCTACTCCTCAGCCCCAACAACAGGTAAAGAAATAATCAAAAGCCGTCTTTAAGACGGCTTTTTTATTACTCAAGGATAACTATGGTTTTTCCTCTTCCCCCCTCATGAGGAGAAGCATATTCATATTTCACTATTCCCTTTTGCTTCTTGAGAAAATCGTGAATGGCACGCTGAAGAATGCCTTCCCCAATTCCATGAATAATAGAGAGAGTAGCCACACCATCTAAAAGTGCCTTATCAAGGGCTTTTTCTATTTCCCGCAATGCCTCATCTACTGTTTTCCCTCTTACATCAATCGTCTGTGTATTTACGGAAGGTCGAGTTGTCTTTATGTTAGGCAACGAGGACTGAGATTGCAAAAAAGTTTCTTGTGTCTCACTTTCATAGAGTTCAGAAAGAGAAACAATGAGCGAAATGCCCCCAATACGTACCTTGGCCTTGTCTCGATGAACAGACTCTATCACCCCCTTTGCCTGAAAAGAAGGGACATACACTTTTTGTCCCACAACAGGATTGTGTATGGGTGTATAGATAGCTTTTTGCTCTGTTTTTAGGCGCTTATCTATAGCTTCGGCCATAGCTTCAAGATCCCCGGGAGAAAGTTTCTGCTCTCTGATTTTTTCTTTAAGCATGGCAATCTCTTCTCTCAAAGTAGCCAATTCCTCACTGAGTTTTTCTATGTGCTTTTCTTTGATATTTTTTTCCCTTGTTTCTATTTCCTTTATTTTTCTTTGATACCACTGTTCCATCTTACTGACATTAGTCAACCGACTTTCTAGCTCCTGCTGCCTTATTGCCAGGATGTGTTTTTGTTTCTCCACCTCAAGAAGGAGTTTTTCCGTGGGAGAAAGGTTCTCTTCAAGATAGGAATAGGCTTTGTCGAGAATACTCGGAGCCAGACCATAACGACGAGCTATATCAAGAGCAAAACTCATGGAAAACTCCCCATACTGGAGTTTATAAAGAGGTTTCAAATTCTCTCTATCAAACAAAACCGAAGCATTCTGTATTCGTTCATCCTCATACGCCATATGTTTCAGGCCATTATAATGAGTAGTAATCAGAACCACCGCTCTTTTAGCCAGAAGTGCCTGAATATAGGCCTTGGCTATAGCCTCTCCCTCACGAGGATCCGTATTATTGGCAATCTCATCAATCAACACCAGGGTTTTCTCGTCCGCTTTTTCCCATATGCTTTGAAGAGCCTGTATTTGACCGGTAAAACTTGACAGTTCTCTTTCCATATTTTGTTCATCTCCAATTTCGGCGTAGACCTGTCTGAAAAAAACAATAGTAGCTTCCCGGGCAGGAATAGGAATACCAGAGAGTCCCATCAGAACAGAAAGACCTGCTGTTTTGAGAGAAACAGTCTTCCCGCCAGCATTCGGACCACTGATAATCAGGGCTTGATATCCCTCCAGAAGAATATCCACAGGAACAGCCTTTTCCCCAAGAAACGGATGTCTCACCTCCCGGAGACAAACCACAGGAGTATCACTTATAGACGGAATTGTTCCCTGTGTTTCTTGCCAAAAAACGAAACGAATATGAAGCCATTCCCAGGCGGGCAAAATCTCCCATACAACCCTAAGCTCTTCATGAAAATCCTGAAGGGCCGCGGTAATCTCTCCCATGAGACGCCACATTTCTTTCGTTTCCATTTCATCAATCTCCAGGACCTCATTATTGGCATCAATAATAAAAGCAGGTTCCATATAGACGGTTTCTCCCGTCTTGGAATAAGAATGGAGAATAGCCTGGTACTCCCTCTGAAAAACATTTTTGAGAGAGGTTTTGATGGGAAGCACAAACCTCCCATCTTTCACCGTTACAAAACGATCTTGTAAGAAATCCTCCATACCTGGACTCGCCATAAACTCTTCTAAACGCTGCTGGATACTTTTACGAAGAGAATGTTTTTTCTGGCGTATATCTACCAGAACATCACTCGCATTTTCATAAATTTCCCCCTCAGAGGAAAGAATAGCATCAATAGTTTTTCGTAATTCAGGATAGTCCTTTACCGTGGCACAAAGACTATAAAGATGAGGATACTCATCCTGATGATTTTGCACCTCTTGAAAAATCAAACGATTAGACTCTAAAAGAGCGAGAAGACGACGAAATACCATAACCTCTTCCGGTGAAAGGATGGCTCCCTTGATAGAAAGCTTTTGAAAGAGATCTCTCATATCAGGAAGCTCATCTGAAGCAAAGGAAAATTCCTTATTGACCAACTGGATGTATTCAGCCAGTGTCGCTAAATCAGAGAGCAGACTATCCTTGTTCTCAAATGGCTGAAGAGAAAGAATTGTTTTCCTTGTTGTTTGTATCTTAGCTCTGTCTGCTAACGATGCCAGAAGTCGTGGAAAATCAAGCATTTCTCCATCAAATCTTTTGTCTCTCATACCAATCCTTTGCCACCCCCTCCACCTGTCTGTAAAATTCCTGTGCCATATCATCCCAATGAAAACGGCTGGCCCATCGGAGAGCCTGTTCTGAAAAATATCTCCATCGTTTTTCGTCCGCCAGGAGCTCACAAACAACCGTTGCCAGAGCCTCAGGAGTTTGCTTCTCCACTAAAACACCTGTCTGTCCATCCTGAATAGAATCCTGAAGGCCTGGAATCCGATACCCGATCACCGGTGTCCCGCAGGCATTGGCCTCAATTACCACAATCCCCCAACCCTCTTTCTCCGAAGGAAGCACCATACACCATGCCTGTTCCAGAAGTCTATTTTTTGTCTCTTCATCCACAAATCCTGTAAATGTCACCCTATTCTGGATTTCCAACTTTCTGGACAACGCTTTCAGTTTTTCCATCTCTTCTCCCTGACCAGCCACCACAAAAGAAACCTCCTGAATATGGGATAACACCTGCTTTGCCATATAAAGAAAATAATCCACCCTCTTGTACGATTTGAGCCTTCCTACATATACTACAAGAGGGAGAGAGGAACGCTTCTTCATTTTTTCTTCAAAAGAAAGAGAACGTTTTTCAATACCGTTATACACCACCGAAAGGTACTGATAGGTATATAAATTCTGCAGTTCTTTGGCTGTACTAGGAGAAACCGCCAGAAGAGGGGTCTTTGTATATACTCCTAAAAGCCATCTCTCCATCAGGTAGACATAGGTAGCCAGGTACCAAGAAAGAATCGTATAGAGACTTTTTCCATGAATATGATGCATAAGAGCCACAATGGGCACTTTTCTCATATAAAGAGGTGTAGCGAGAGGTATTTTTGAAATATCATCGATGACAAGATCATAGCCCTGTCGCCTTCCCTTTAATATCCACCAAAAAAAGAAAGAAAAATTAAAAAGCGCATTAGTTGGCAAACGAATAATCCTATACCAGGGCGTTTCAGCCGTCCGTGAACAGCCAGGAAAAGTAGCACTGACAAAATCAACATCCCAATGAGAGGGTTTGCGCTTCAAAATCTCATGGATGTGAACTTCAGCTCCCCCTGCTTCGGGATGAAAAATATCTCTCCAGTTAACAACAAGCACCTTCATCACTAAAACTCTTGCTTATACAAAGGAATATTCCATTGTATATCTGTTTCTTTCTTTGAAAAAGAGCTTCTCACATATACCTGATCATGATAGGCTGTAAAGAGTGGTATAAAAAAGGTCATGAGATAAATATAATTCCAATCTGTATCGGAAAGATATCTCCCTTCACTCCCATAAAAATAAGCATTTTTTATCATCAACACATTCATCACAAGATAAAAGGAAATAGGCACAGCCACGAAAAAGACCACATCATACCGACGCCACAATGTCTCTTGAAAAGGCGTGGTATTGGTCCCATCAACAAGATACGTAGGAGGAAGCCTTTCCTCAGGAATAGCCACAAGAGGAGGTAAAATCTTTCCCTCCACCTGAGGCAAGTTTGTTTCCCCCATAACTATCAAGGGAAAAACAAGAAAAAAGAAACCCCACTTTCTCCTAAAAAATCGTTGCACCTTTCTTTTTCTCCTTTTCTTTCATCGTAGGTATTATAGAGAAAAAGGAAATTTTCGTCAACCAACAGAAAAAACGTCTGGCCATATCAGAATAGCATCAAGCTAACAAAGGAAAACAGAAAGCCCATTGAAAAAAACAATCCTCGAAAACTCATAACAAGAGGACTCTCACCACACATCACTTTTCATACACACTTTGTCAGTTATCCCTTCAGCTTTCCATACAAAAACTGAAGAAAAACTTTGAAAGAATGAGGTGGTACCACTTCCCTTCTTCTCATCATTGTCGTAAGATCACGCCAGAACTTTTCCCACTCATAGATATGCTCCTTTCCCCATGAAAAAGCCTTGACATACTTAGGGACTTGAGCACAACCACCCTCAAGAAAAATATTAGCACCAGGCTCAATAACTGTACCCGTATTGAGCATCACTCCAATTCCAATTTTGACAAAATCAGCTATCACAGAACCAAACTTGTTGGTACGTGTTTCAAGCTTTCCTTCACGTCTTTCAATTGTTATAGGGCGATAGTTGTTTTTGAGATCACTTGTGGTAGCCATGGCTCCAATATTTACCCAACTTCCTACATAACTATGACCCAAGAAACCCTCATGGTGTTTATTAGAATAGGACTCTACAACACTCCATTCTACTTCCCCGCCTATTTTACAGGATGTCCGAATAACAGTCCCCTCACGAAGGCGTCCACTATCTACCAGTGATTTCTCTCCAATATACGATGGTCCATCAATAATGGAAAAAGCCCTCACCTTTGCCCCCTTGTCCACCACTATCATCCCATTTTCAGGATGCCAGACTACATAAGGATCTATAATCGCCGTTTTATGTATATAGACTCTTTCCTGAGGAGATATATAGGATTTATCGTTAGCAAAATAGGGTTCAAATATTTCCACTGCTGTTTCGAGCCGATTCACCACGTCGGCCACATCACGGTAGTAAATACCCTCTGAAACCTCTCTGGTAGAAAAAACACTCGCAAGATAATTCACATTCTGTCCCTCAAGAGCCAGAAGAACTTCATCAGAAAGTTTTTCACTTCCTGCTAAATACAACCACCTTCCATCAGACGTTATGCCCAAACCTTTCTCAAAACGAAAACCAACAGGATAAACAAACTGAGTATTGAGGACAAGAAAAACTTCTTCTTTTTTCCATACCCATTCCTCAGAAACAAAGGCATTATAACCCTCCTGGCGAAAACGAGGCGACCAGCACTTCACCTCTCTAAAATCTCTTCTGGTCCTTTCAAGAGGCGTCATCACACCAAGCGTAATATCCCACAAAAACCGAGTATAACTAACAGGAGAAAAATGAATATGATCATGCGTCTCAAGAAGTAAAATCATACCCGACCTCTTTAAAAAAGAGATGCCATACTACATGGTAGGCAAACAGCCTTAACAAAGACGTTTCCCTGTTCAGGATAATAAATAGCCACCCCTCTGAGTATCATCATGATTCCCATACCAAAGCTTCTCATTCACTCCCTCCTCATTCAAACATAACGTAATATTATAAAAGACAAAATCTAACCCGTCAAATAAAAAAAACCGCATCCTGCAATACAAACAAAAAAAACATATCTCAGCGATA
>JBKBIS010000088.1:0-6969 GCA_046294145.1 Brevinematales bacterium
GGGCAAAAGAAGATTTCAGGATTTTCTGGGGATAAACTATTATTCTCGTGACAAAATACAGTTTGCCTTCAATCCACAAGAACTCTTTTCCAGACGTCTTGTGGCCAAAAATGCTCCTACCAACAACCTCGGCTGGGAGATCTATCCAAAGGGTATTTCTCTTCTTGCTAAAAGACTCTGGAAAACCTACCATCTTCCTATTTTTATCACAGAAAACGGTACCTGCGATAGGGAGGATACCTTTCGTTCTCAGTTCATTTATGATCACCTGAAAGAGGTAGCATCCCTCATTGCTTCGGACATCCCTATACAGCGTTACTATCATTGGACATTTATTGACAACTTTGAATGGATAGAAGGAGAGTCCGCTTCCTTCGGTCTTTTTGCTAACGACTACAGTACACAAACAAGGACATGGCGAAAATCTGCTCAGTTTTATCAGGAAATCTGCAAAAACAAAGCCATAACAAAAGAAATGAGAGAAAAATACCTCAATAAAGAAGCCTACAAATCCCTTTCTTAATCAAAAAACAGATTACGCCGATAGAAATAGTAAATAGACGTGTATGCCATACCTCAGGGGGTGAATATGGATGAAAAATCTCAGGTATTGCTTGAACGAATCCTTGCTTTCTTAGAGGAAGAAGAGAAGATCAATCTCCCCTACTTCCTTGCACGGGTGAAGGAGCTCCAGAAGGAAACAGAAAAAAAAGAAAACTTTTTCTCTTCTCTTCTTGCCCTTTTTATCCACTACAACTTCGCCGAGGATGAAGCCTTTACTCACTGGGTACGGATTATTGAACATGCGGAATTCCTCTCTCACAAACTTCAACGCCCTGTGGGACTCAGGCTCCCTATTGTGGATTATTTTATTAATTACAACAAACTGATTTCTCATCCAATGGTTATTGAGTTTCACCTTTTTAAACAAACAGAAGAAATGGCTATGGTAGACAGCCTGACAGGAGCCTTCAACAGACGTTATATGGAAATGAGTCTTCAAAAAGAGCTCAACCGAAGTCTCAGGTACGACAAAAAATTTTCCATTCTTATCTTAGATTTAGACGATTTCAAACGTATCAATGACACAAAAGGACATCTCTTCGGGGATGAGGTTCTCAGACGATTCACCGAGTTTGTCAAAGGACACATCCGTTTAGAAGATATCTTCTGTCGCTACGGTGGAGAGGAATTTCTCATTCTTCTTCCCGAGACTGATAGCGAAAGGGCTCTGTACTTTGCCAATCGCCTCACACGTCGGCTCCATGACAATACCTTCTTCGCAGAACATGGAATTCATTTCAGTGGTGGTATTGCGACTTTCCCGGACATGGGCGGAACCATCCCTGACCTCCTTGCTATGGCTGACAAGGCTCTTTACCAGGCCAAATATGAAGGCAAAGACCGTATCCTCATAGCCCCAAAAGACAGAAGAAAATATCTCCGTCACCCAAGACAGTGGGAGGTATGGCTTTCCTACAGACAGGAAAAAGAAACCATAAATGAACATACCTTCACAGAAAATGTGTCTCTTGGAGGTCTTCGTATCACCTCCGGTCATGTCCTTGTCCTAGAAATGCCGATCCACATCCAGATACGAAAATCTCACACCCACAAAGATCCTATTCCTTTGGAAGGCACCCTGGTTTGGGGAAGAAAAATCGACGAACACGAATATGCCTATGGAATTGCCTTCAACAAACTCACAGACAACGATATCAATGAACTTTCTATAGACCTCCCAAAGAGTCAACTCTACAGCGACTTATAGAGCCTGAGATCCACCCGCATACGATAACCATCCTCATTCCCATAATACCCCTCAAGCCTCTCTTTAACGGTAAACCCCAGACGCTTATATAGAGCAAAAGCCCTCTCATTCGAAAGTCGAACCTCTAAATGACAAAAAGAATAAGACCTTGCAAACTCTTTCAGCCGCATACGAAGATACTCTTCAGCAATACCTTTCCCTTGATAAGAAGGTAAAAGAGCAACAGAGTATAACCTAATCACCCTGCTTCCGCGCCTCCCGATCCAGCACGCCCACCCAGCCAAGTCTTCGCCCCACAGGAGTATGTCAGAAAAAACAGAACCCCGTTGATTCAAAAGAAGAGAACGGAGCTGACGCCTACCAAAAGCCTCATCAGGAGAAAAACTTGATTTTTCTATCCCTACCACCATATCCAGATCATCGATGGTTGCCTGCCGAAACGAAACCACTTTTTTCATACCTGTCTCCAAAAACGCACCACAGACGCAAGACACCTCTTGAGACGCTTCTCAGCCTGAGATGCTACCGCAAGGACTGCCTGATGATCCGGTTTATGATTCCCCAAACCAGCTGCCCGATTGGTCACCACAGAAAGACCACACACCCGAAGTCCAAGATAACGACTCATAATCGTTTCCTGGACAGTGGACATACCCACAAGAGTTGCCCCCTCCCTAGACAGAGCAAGAATTTCGGCAGGACTCTCATACTGTGGTCCGAGAACCCCTGCATACACCCCCAAAGAAAAACCTTCCTTCTGAAGAAACTCCCATGTAGGTTTATCATAGGCATCTATCATCGACACAAAACGCTCAGGATACGGACAACCAATCAAAGGAGACGTTCCCTGATGATTGAGAGAGTCAGTTATTACCACAACAGACCCTACCTCATACTCTCCAATACCCCCCGCAGCATTTGTGAGAATGACGTTTCTCACCCCACACCTTGCCCAGAGAGCAATTCCGTACACCACCTCAAGAGCACTATACCCTTCATAGAGATGAACCCGCCCCAATGAAAACACTACTGGTATCCCTTCCACTAGGCGTATCTCATACCGTCCAGGATGACCCACCACTCCAATTTTGGGATGGTGGGGAATCTCTTCAAACCCAATAGCCTGAATAAGCTCCCAATCTTCCACCACACGAGATAATCCTGAACCAAGGATCACCATAATCACAGGTTTTCGCGCCATCGCTGGCATACGCTGGAGAGAAAGCGACAAACAATGTTCAAAGGTTTTCCAGTCCATGAACAACCTCCACATTTTCTATAGGAAGAACAAGTTCACCCACATCTATCATCGCATTTATGAATCCAATAGAGGAAAAAGACAGAAGATCTCTTACGGTTATGGTACCCTGTTCAATCACCCCATTATCAAGACAAAAACGCCTCCTCACGCCGTTTAGAAGGTAGGTAGTTGGTGTGATCCATTTTTTTCCATCGAAAAAAATCACATTGCTAAAAAGACTATCGGTAATAAACCCCTCCCGAGAAAACACCACCATTTCCCCTTCTTTTAGCATACCAGCCGCTGTCTCCAACTCTTTCCTGTCAGTATATTTGTAGGTATAGTTTATCTTTGCCTCTACAATTTTCACCCTATCAATACGCCGCATCACGTACGACTCATAACAGATATCATAGGCCCTTTCTCCATATCTTACCCGACACTTGGTTCTCCCAGCCACCTTCGGTACAGGCACCAGAATATCACGAAGAATCAAAGGTTTCACATCTGGATAAAAATGGGCAAATACTTCCCTTACCCTTTCCTGATGATAGTCAAGCAAATGAAATCCATTTTTTTCCAAACGAATACTCTCAAAAAACGGGAACATACACCTTCTCCAGAAGCTCCTGATATTCCTGATAAGGATCACTATATATCATTATCCCTCCACCAGATTTATAAAAAATACCCTGAGACATCTGCTCTATATAACGAATCATCACCGCACTTGTAAGCCGTTTCCCATCAAAAAGCCCGAAAACCCCCGTATATCATCCCCTCTCATACCCCTCCACCTCCTCAATAATAGAGAGAGCTCGTGGTTTGGGAACACCCGTTACAGAACCCGCTGGAAGCAAGATCTCAAAAATCTCCGCTATACCCATCCCCTTTTTCAATCTCCCCTCAATATGGGAACTCGTCTGAAAAAGTTCTCCCTTTCCACGACGAATCTTCTCCCAGTAGCGATAACGTTTCACCTCAACAGACAAACACACCTGGCCAAGATCATTACGAAGAAGATCCACGACAGCCACATGTTCCGCCTGTTCCTTTGGATCACAGTAAAGAAGTTCCAAATTTTTTTTATCTTCCGCACTTTTTGTTCCCTTCATAGGAAAGGTAGAAATCGTCTCTCCTTCTATTATCACAAAGGTTTCCGGCGAAAAAACCACACACTCATTCCGAAGAGCAAACACATAGGGAGCCTCCACCACACAGGCAACCGTCCATAGATCACAGGAGAGTTCTATTTCCGTAGGGAAAGTCAGATTCAAGAGATAATTTTCCCCTGCTCTTTGATAGTCCTGGACCCGCCGAAAAGCATGCTGGTACATTTCCCAGCTTACTGGCGTTTTCACCTTCCAGGAGAAAGACAATTGCCTCTTTTGTCTATTGGTATACCCCCCTATCTGGTACAAAACACTCTCCCCTGGTACCTCAGAAAGTCTCCAGGCCAGAGCTCTTTCTCCCCGATAATCCACCGCAAACAGAAAAGGTTCACCCCTGTTATACCACTGATTTATATCCTGCCGAACCTTTGCCGGTAGTTGAATCATTCCTTGATTTTTTCCTCCTCACGAGAGAGAAAATCAAGTCTATCAAGAAGCGGGGGATGACTGTACGTCATAGCCACAACAAAAGGATGCACATGAAAGGTAGAAAGATTTTCCTTGTACAGCTTGATAAGTGCTGACTGCATTGGTCTGGCACTTCCCATGACCCGAACAGCATAAGCATCTGCCTCCTTTTCCCTTCTACGAGAGAAATAGTTAGCTATTGGCTGAACAAAAATAGCCATCCCCGAAAGAAAAATACCCAAAAAGAAAACCTCCGCGAAAAATCCATAAGGAGAAAAAGCTATTTCTCTCCCCAGACCAAAAGCAAGGGAAAAAAACCGAAACTGAAGCAAACAAAAACCAATATATCCACCGACGAGTGAAAAAACAAAGCCCACTACAAGTTGTTTAAAAATATGATGCCTTTTCCAGTGACCAAGTTCATGAGAAAGAATAGCCAGAATCTCCTCCATAGAAAAATTCTCAAGAAGCGTATCAAACACCACAATCCGTTTCACCCTTCCAATACCTGTAAAATAGGCATTGGAATGTTTCGTTCGACGAGAAGCATCCATCTTGAGAACAGCTTTGACATTCACCCCCTGCTGTTCAGCCCACTGTCTGATAGGATCCCCATATTTATCTTCCAGCGGCTCATACTTATTGAAAAGGGGATCAATCACATACGGAGCAATATACATCACAAACAAATCAAAAAGCACATACACCACCCACACAATAAACCACCACCATTCAGGCAAACCATGAATCAAAGAAAGCACAATCCACAACAGGGGAAGTTCCAGAACCACAGAAAGAAGAAGCCCCTTTATCTGATCGGAAAACCAGATCCCAAATGTCATAGTATTAAAGCCATATTTTGCCTCAAGAACAAACGTCTCATAAAGATCCCATGGAATTTCAATAACCATAAAAAAAAGCGTAGAAAACCAGCTCAACAAAATACCCGTCCATACAAAGGACAAATGCCACCCTATAACCATAGAAAACAACCAAAGAAACCCTCCACCAAACACCCACCACAAGAGCACAGCAAAATCAAATAGACTCTGCCAGCTTCCATAACGCATATAAGTAAGCATGTATGATTCGGACTTTTCCATATCTTCAGGAGTAAAATACTCCCGCACCACCGAAGGAATCTCACCTTTATGCTTTTTGAGATACCGATAATTCAAATACCTGAGAAACTGCCTCCAGAAAAACCTCCCTATTGTCAAAGCTAACGTCAACACAAAAAGCCATCGATATTCTGTCATCAATTATTCTCCTTTATCCTGTATGTTTTCAAACCACATTTCTGTCTCCCACACCACATCCTCAAGGAGATGATGCCGCTTGATAAAAGCCTTCATCTCGAAAGGAAGTGGAGCCACTACTCGGAAATCCCCCCCTGAAGGAAGCTTCCCCCTCACCTCATAGGCATGAAGGTACTGTTGAGTTGTCTGACGCAGTTCCCTTTTCTCCAGTCTCTTTGGACCATAAAGCCTATCTCCTACGAGCGGAAAACCAATTCTGGCCATCTGAAGACGAATCTGATGTCTTCGGCCAGTATGAAGCCTCACTCCAACAAGTGTATAATGATCTGCACAGGCAAGTCTCACCACATCCATCACAGCCAGCTTATGATCAAGATAATCCCGAAGCCGTTTCTGCCTAAAAGGAATCTCACCCTGGCAGATGGCAAGATAGTACTTTTCCACCATCTCATCCCAATTCTTTCGATAAAACTCATACACCTCAGCACTCCGACCAAAGAGCACCACTCCTGACGTATCCTTGTCTATACGATGAAGTGGACGAATCCCTTGCTCATGATAAAAACGCCTCAACTGGACATCAAGAGAATTCCTGGCTTCTGTAACTACCATTCCCGCAGGCTTATTTACAGCTATTACCTCATCATTTTCAAAAAGAACCAAAGACAGATCAAAGACAACAGCGGGCTCTTCCAACACCTCGACCCTATCTCCACGCCTCAGTTCATGAGTCGCAATCCATACCACCTGCTTATTGACAAAAACCCGTTTCGCATCGATGAGAGCCTTGGCTCTTTTCCTGGAGACACCAAGTTTATCAGCCAGAAAATCACGAAGTACCACTGGATAGAGACACTCAAAGCATTTCATTAAATTCCCGCTCCCTGATCAAAAGTCACATCCATAGGTCTTGTCTGAAGAATCTTTTGCCCCGGTGGCACATCCTCCGTCACCCAGACATTTCCCCCTATCACAGCCCCTCGTCCAATCGTAATACGTCCGAGTACTGTAGCTCCTGAATAGATAATCACATCATCTTCTACAATCGGATGGCGAGGAATACCCTTGATAGGATTGCCATACTCATCTTTTGGAAAACTCTTGGCTCCCAAAGTCACC
>JBKBIS010000089.1:0-6936 GCA_046294145.1 Brevinematales bacterium
GCTCTTGGGATCACGCTTGGTGCTGCAAAAGGGGATATCAAGGTAACTCCGACGGGGAGTTTCGTGGGAGAGATTGCTGCTCGTCTTTCAGGTGGATTTATGTCAACGCATACCTATCCTTATGCCACAGGTGTGGATTTGATGGAAAATATTTTGCGTATTCGTTTGGGGATGGGTATAGGAGATGTAAAACCAAAGTGGGATTATGTTTCTATTGAGAGGGCTATTATTCCATCTCCTGGTGTGGTGGAAAGAATACGTGGGGTGGAAAAAGCTCTTTCTCTTCCGTATGTGAAGGATGTTTTTGTTGATGTGAAGGTCGGAGATAGAATTCGTGAACCACAGAATAATCTTGATAAAGCCGGTCATGTGATTGTGTGTGCTCCTACGTATAAAGAGGCTCTTCATGCTTCTCATCAGGCTGTTCGTACCATAGAGGTGAAGACTCGACCCACCGAAGAAGATAGTATCAATGTTTCCGTTCTTTTAGAGAGGGCAAGAACTCGTTTCAATGGGCGGTGTTTTGTTTGTCAGGATTGTGATGGGGTAAAATGTCGTGGTATGGTGCCTGGTGTAGGTGGTATAGGTCTTGGAACAGGGTTTATCCGTGCTGTGGAGAGGCTTCGTCGCTGGGATGTGATACCGTCATATATTCATCAGGCAACCATGGTTTCTCTGGAGACTTCTCTTTTTGGTTTTTCGCTCTCTATGCCTGTTTTGCCTGCCCCTATTACGGGGGCAATTACAAATCTTGGGGGGGCAATTTCTGAACTGGAACTGGCACGGGCTATTGTCAAGGGAGCGAATCATGCCGGACTTTTAGGAACGGTTGGTGATGGGGCAACGCCTACCAAGTACCGGATTGGTATAAAGGTGATTTTAGAAAATTTTGGGTTAGCTATTCCTTTTTTTAAGCCTCGCATGGACAAAACCATGATTGTGGAAAGGCTTCTGGCTGCAGAAGAGGCAGGGGCTGTTGCTGTGGGTATGGATATTGATGCGGCTTCTTTTGTTACGATGGAAATGAAAAAGCAATCGACCGTTACCAAAAGCATGGAGGAACTCTCAGAGCTGATAGGGATGGTGAAGATTCCGTTTATTTTGAAAGGTATTCTTTCTCCTCATGATGCGAAGCTTGCTAGAGAAGCAGGGGCATCTGCTATTGTGGTTTCCAATCATGGAGGCCGGTTAAGTGATGCGATAATAGCACCCGTAGATGCTCTTCCTTTGGTGAGGGAGGCTGTAGGGTGGGATTTTCCTGTACTTCTGGATGGGGGTATTCGCAGTGCCTGGGATGTAGTTAGGGCACTTTCTCTTGGTGCGGATATGGTGATGATTGGTCGTCCGGTGATGATCTATGCTGTGGGGCAGGGAGTATCTGGGGTTAGATATTATTTCGATTCTCTCAGAAATGAACTTTCCAAGGCGCTTTCCCTGATAGGGGTTGACAATGTGGAAAAAGTAAAGGGAAAAAGAGATATACTTTATGAGAGATTATAATCAGGCTCTTAAAGTTGCATTGAAAGCGGCATGGCTTGGTGGAAAGGTTATCAAAGAGGGATTTTCTCTTCCCAAAGAGATTCAGTTCAAGCGGTTTGCTGATCCGGTGACAGAATATGATAAACGTGCGGAAGAGGTTATTGTGGAGACACTTCTTCGCTGGTTTCCTGAGGCATCCATTCTTACGGAAGAGGTTCTGTCTAAAGAAGGTGGAACAGAATGGCGCTGGATTGTGGATCCCCTTGATGGTACCGTGAATTTTACTCACCAGATTCCTTTTGTGTGTGTTTCAATCGGGCTTGAGGTTTTCAATGAAATAGTGGTAGGAGTTATCTACAATCCGATCTTGAATGAAACCTTTTGGGCGGTGAGAGGACAAGGGGCTTTTCTCAATGGTAAATCTATTCGGGTGTCTTCCATTGGGGATATTGGAAAGGCATTGGTGGTAACAGGTTTTCCTTATGAAAGAGAGGGCAGGATTGAGGAGGTCATGAAACCCATTCCTGTTTTGGTGAGGGATTTTGAGGGATTTCGTCGGCTTGGTTCAGCAGGTATGGATTTGGCTTATGTGGCCTGTGGACGCTTTGAGGCATTTTATGAAGAGAATTTGAAACCTTGGGATACGGCAGCGGGAATGCTTCTTGTGAAAGAAGCCGGAGGAAGGGTAACCGACTATAGGGGCAGAGAGTTTACCCCTTTTGATAAACATATTGTGGCAACAAATGGAGTTGTTCATGAAAGGATGCTTGAGATACTGTCGGAAGTAAATCTCATACAAGAGAAATAAGAAGTACTGTTGCCTTCGTGGTTATGGTGAATGCTTTTTGCGGGAAATGGTGCAATAACCACCTGTGGATAGGGTTTCTTCGTCTTTGAGAAGATGTTGGTATTCCTTATGTCTTTTATAAAAAGCGACAGCATAGGAGCAGATAGGGACAATCTTTCTTTGTTCTTCTTTTGCCCACGCTGAGAGATGTTCTAGAAGAGCAGCAGCTATTCCCTGACCGCGGAGATCGCTATGGACATAGGTGTGTGTGATGATGATTTCTCCATCCAGAGAAAAATCGTATTCGACAAAGAAATTTTTTCCTTCCAAGGTTCCTTCAAAGCGCTTTTCTCGGGTGTTGTGAGATATGGTCATGTATGTATCTCCTCAATTCGGTGGATAGTATTCTCTGCGAGAGACGTAAGAAGGTGATCAATTGTTTCGTCGTTGATATTAAGTCCATCTGTTGATATTCGTGCGAGGGCTGGTGTCAGGGGGATTTTTGCAAGGATGATCATGTCTAAAAGAGAGGCATCATTTGTGAAAAGCTCAATAGATCGCCCACAGTGAGGACAGACAAGATAACTCATGTTTTCTACAACTCCTACGATGGGAATATGCATAGCCTGAGCCATAGCAATGGATTTTGAAACCACCATGGAAACAACATCGTGAGGTGTGGTTACTACGACAAGGCCCGAGAGAGGGATTTTTTGCATCACAGTGAGCACAATATCTGATGTGCCAGGAGGGAGATCCACTACGAGATAATCAAGATCCCCCCAGACAACCTGTTCCCAGAACTGCATTACAGCCTGATTGAGAAGGGGAGCTCGCCAGATGAGAGGCTGAGTTTCTTGCTGGAGAATGAGGTTCATCGATACTATCTTGATTCCCTGCTGGGTTTCAAAGGGGAGAAGAAAGTTTCCATCTGTTTGGATGGTACTCTTTTTGAGATTGAAAAGACGGGGAATACTGGCACCCGTGAGATCAGCATCAAGAACACCTACGGTGTATCCCTTGAGTTTGAGAGCTGTTGCTAAAAGAAAACTTACCGTCGATTTTCCTACTCCCCCTTTTCCACTCATTACTCCTATGATGTGTTTGATGTTTTCTGCTGGTTGAGAAGAATTAGACATGATGCACTCCTTTATTTTCCTTTTCATAGTATACATACTTTTTTTTATTTTTGGCAAATGTTTATAAAAGTATTTCAGGGGAGCGGCGGTATCATCCTGAAAGTATTTTTCTCTTTTTGTGGAAAAGGAAGGGTTTTTGACAATTTTTTGGTCTTTCGCTATAATGCTATAACTCTTTTTTAGTGAAAAAGCCCAAGGAGGAGTGGGATGGGTACGTTATTCAGTTTTCTTTTCCCGACCATGGTGTCGGTTTTTTTGATTCTTTACTTTCGAAAAATTGATAAAAAAAATGTTCAATTACAGACACTCAAAAATTTCGTTCAGCATTCTATCCAGGAGATTCAACGTCTTTTTGAAGTCAAACAGAAAGAATTGTACGACAAGACTATCAATCTGGATGTTTCTCTTCAGAAGCTGGATAAAGCCACTCAGTTTATTAACCAGAAGTTGGTGGAATTCAAGGATTTCATGGATAAAACAAAACAGCTTGAGAAGAGTCTTGAGATTCAACTCAAGGCAGCCCAGGCTTATGAAAAGGATCTTGCCGCCATGGAAGCACGTATGGCTCAGCTTGTAGCCCTGGAACGAGAGATGGAGGAGATGAAACAAGAGCTTGCTGAGGCAAAAAAACTTACTGCTACTCTTCGTAACGATATAGATCAGTCCAGGGTATGGGCTCAGGATAATGTGAAAGAGATTATGAAAAATACTGAGTCAAGTATTGAGGCTCTTCGGAAACAGATTCAGGACAAAATACAGTCGTTCCAGCTGGAGAAAACATTTCAAAATATTCAAAATGAGATCCAGCAAAAGTCTGTTCAACTGCAGCAATTGATTGCTCAGATGGAACAGGGTATTCGTGATCAGGAAATGGCAAGTCAGAAGGAAGCGGAAAAGATATTCTCTCAGAACAAAGCCCTCTTTGCCAGACAACTGGAGGTGTTTCGACAGGGTGCGGAGACCCAGCTTTTGGAAAAGGCAAAGGCTCTGGAAGCACAATTGCTTGATGGTATAAAGCGTGTTGAACAGCAGCTTCATGCTTCAGTTAAGTTGATTCAGCAGAAGCTTTCTGAGAATGATCAGCACATGAAGGAGCAAAAGATTGAAATTGGGAAGGAATTTCAGAATCTTCGTGATTCTATAAATAATGAGATTCAATATCTCTCTCGTGTAATAGAAACACAGAAAACAACTCTTCAGACTATGACGGATGAGTATCAGAAGAGTTTGGAATTGAAGGCATCGCAAGTAGATGATTATCTTGAGGCATTCAGTCAGCGGTTGACACAACAGTATGAAGAGGCATTGGAAAAGGGCAAGGAGGAACTGATTGCACTTCAGAATGAAGTGAGTGAGATGCAGATGATGATAGAGAAGATGCAGAAAGAAGTAGCGGATGAGCTTTCTGATAACAAAGATGAATGGCTTATTAAACTTCAGCAAATAGCAGAGGAGTTGCAGGCCAAACTTTCTACTACTCGTCATGATGTGGAAAAATCAATTGAAAAAGTAGCGATAGAGTGGCAGGAAAACTGGAAAAAATCTTCTGATAGTTTTGATTCAAAACTTCAGGAACTTCATTGTCAGCTTGAGCAGACAAGACAGAGACTTGAGAACTTTACAGCTTCCAGTGAACAAAAGATTCAGCAAACGGCTGAAAATCTTCTAACAAACCTTATGGCAAAGATAGAGGAAAAAGAAAAGGAAATGATTTCGGTGACAGAAACGTCTTCGGGCAAGGTCAGTCAATACCTTCGTGCTCTTGAAGAGAATGTGAAAACCTATCAGCAGCAAATTCAGCAGGTCATGGATACTACTCACAAGACTCTTCGAGAGGATATTGACTCAATGCAGAGTCGTGTGAACTCTCTCAACAATCAGAGTAACCAGATAGAGAACCTTTTGCGAGAGATTTTGAACAAACGTACGCGCGAGATCGATAGTTATCTTGACAAAGTGAGACAAACGTATCTTGATGATTATCAAGAGCTTCTGGACAAGAGTAAAAGTGAGATCATTGAGCTCGAGGATACTATTCGTGAATTCAGACAGGATCTGGCTGTCCAGCAAAAGACGATGGCTTCTCAATTGAGATCTGCTTTCGAAGAAGAAGAAAAACAATTCCAGCACACCATGGAAAAAATCTACCAATCCCTTGAGGCACTCAAGAAAAAGTCTGATCAGGTGGCAGGAGAGGTGGACAGAGAAGTGGCATCGAAACTTCAGGCTTTTCAGAAGGATCTTGAATCCACCCTTAAATCATATCTTGAGAGGGCGTCTCAAGATTTTCTCAAACGTCGAGATGAATATATGGTGGCTTTTGAAAATCTTGACAAGAGACTCTCTGAGCAGAGCTCTATTTTTGCCGATATGGAAAAACAGCTTCGTATTCAGCAAAGCCGAGTTGGAGAACTTCCCCAGCAGATAGAGCAGCAAGTAAAAACACTTTTAACTCAGCTCTCTGAAGAGGTGAATAAGGCCGTTGAGGTTTCTCGAAGTTCCTTAGAAGAGAAAATACGAGCTTATTTTGGTCAGGTCGAAAAGGATTTAACCCAATATAACAAGCGTTCAGAGGATCTGAAGAATCTTCTCCTTTCTCTTGAAAATCAGGCTGTACAACGGTATCAGAAGGATATGGTAGAAATAGAGAATTCTATTTCTCGCAAGATAAGTGTTCTTACTGGTAATGTTGAGACACTCTTGCAGAAGACAAAAGAGGAAGTGGAGACGACGGTTTCTTTGGCAAAAAATAGTGTGACTCGCTTCTCAGAGGAGTTAAAGAGTATTCGAGAGGATTACAGAGAGAGTATCCAGAATGAATATAAAGATCTTGTTAAAAAACTCAAGGAAATAGAAGCCCGTTATGATGCTTTTATCAAAAAGACGCAGCTTCTTGAAAGAGCGGAAGTGGTAGCGGAGAAGTCAGAAGAAACCCTGAATACCATAAGGGAAAGTTTTCAGGAGCTTGAGGAGAAAAGACGGGCCCTAAATGATGCTCTTCGTACCCTTGAAGGTGTGCAGAAGGAGAGACGAGAGCTTGATGATATGCTGAATAATCTTCTGCTTCACAAAAAAGAGTCTCTTCAGATGAAAGAAGTAGTCGAGAGGGCAATGGAGAAAGCCAAGGAGACACAGGCACTTCTTGCCTTTGCAGAACAGCAGAACAAAAAAGCAGAGGAGATGAAGCGAACCCTTGAAGAGGCTATGAAGCTCTATACGGATCTTCAGGCTAAGTTTGCAGACCTTGAAAAGAAGCGGGATATTGTGGTAAAGATTCTGAGCGAATTGGAAGAAACTAAAGAGTCTTTTACTGCTGTGCAAGCAAAACTTAATGATGCCGATCAACGTATCAGCCTTCTCAATAAGCTCTCGAAAAAACTTGAGGAGGATCTCAAGAACTTTCAGGGTCAGATTATGCAGGTATTGGGGGATCAGGACAGGATTTTTGAGGCTGCTGACAAGATAGAGAACCTGGAGAATATCCTTATTCAGGTAGAAGAGGAAGGGAAGCGTCTTCAAAAGATGCGTTCG
>JBKBIS010000008.1:0-16438 GCA_046294145.1 Brevinematales bacterium
GACTTCGACATTAATCTCTGGAACAGCAGCACGAATGGTGAATTCGTTTCCACATGTACATTTGACTACCGTATCATAGAGTTGCGGATGGATGTTTGCCTTCATTGAAGTTTCTCCTTGCCTTTTCAATTGTGTATATTATTATAAGCCAAAAAAAAGATTTTGTCAATTTTTTCAAAAAAGCCTCTTCATAAACAAATAAAATAGGTAGGTGAAATTATTGTAAAAGTTCAGGATTATTCGTATTGAAGTGCTTCAATCGGATTGAGAAGAGAGGGCTTTTTTAGCAGGATAAAAACCAACAATGATTTCGGTAATCAGGATAATTGTAAATGGAAGGGAGAAAACAGGCCATAAAAAGGAAAATAGAAAAGATGTAAAATACAGATTTTTTTCTTGAAATTTTTTTTGTTTGAGGGTATAGTATACGTAGACCAAAGCAATCAGAGGAGGGAGCCATGAAACAAGGATGGATATATTTTATAGTTTTTGGTCTGGTGCTTATTGTGTCTTCCCAGGCTGCAGCCCCAGCTTATGAGGTTGATACCTTTGTGGGAAGGGTAGAGTACTCCGCAAATGGCAAGCTCTGGAAACCTGTTGAAGTAGGAATGAAACTCTCACAAAATAGCTGGATTCGAACGGATGCGGATGCATCTATCACGATGATCTACCAGGGCAAACGTAGTCTGCAGGTACTCCAGAATACAGTGGTTCAGCTCAAAAACCTGGGAACAAAAGAGACGGTAGCTGTGAAAAAGGGAAAAATTCATCTTAATGTCTTCACAAAACTTAAACAGGGAGAGGTTGTTCAGGTAGAGAATGATGTTGCCGTGGCTGCAGTGAGGGGAACCCGTTTTATTATTGATTATGAAGAAGGAGCCGCATCAAAGTGCGTGGTTGTGGAGGGAACAGTATCTCTTACCCGTCAGGTAAAAATACCTCCCGAAGTGGCCAGCGATCCTGAGGTGAAAAAGCTTCTCACAGTGGAAGTGAAGGCTAATCAGGAGCTTACTATGACTATGGCGGAAAACAAGGCTCTGGAAGAGACTATTCAGAGAAGCAAGAAAAATCTTGCAGCTCTTAAGGAGGCGCTTTCAGAGGCTCAAAGGGAAACCATGTCCCGTATTATGGCTGTCAAGAATGCCGAAAGGGTTTTAGAAGAACTTCGACAGTTTGATGAAGAGAATGCACAAGAAGATAATGACGAGACAGAGGATACGATAGATAAAATTAAAAGCAAGATGAAGTAAAAGCAAAGAATGGGATGATCTAAAAAAGATCATCCCATTCTTTTAAACGTAAAAAGCACGTTGTGGTATTTTAGAACTGGATGGAAAAATTCGCAATCAAAGTAAGGGGAGTATCTGTAGAGGTATATTCACGATCTTTTTCACCAAAAGACCACATCAATCCGAGATTGACTTGTGTTTCATAGGCTGGTGAATAGGTAAGTTGTTGTTTGAAGAGAGCTGAGTGGTCTTCTATATTCCAGAGGAGATACATCTGAGAAGACAATTCACTTATAAAGATTTTTTTTATTCCCATAGAGAAAAAGGCATACCAATGCGTATATTCGTTAGGCACATACGCCCCATAATGAAGGGCGGCTTGTGTTTTCATGGGATCTGTAAAAAGTTGGTCATTTTTTCCCTGACTGTTATAAAAAACCTCTACCATGGTGGAAAGTCTATCTTTTACGTTCCCTATCTCCCAGGATCGTGAAAGGTTGAGAGCAATACGATAAACCCACGTGTTACTCACTTTTTCTGTAGTATAATTGGTAATTTCCGATGTGCCAAGGGAGAAGATATTTTCTTTTAATATGGGTCGGTTTTCTCCATAAGAAAGACTTCCCTCTGCTTTGATATCCCATTCCCAGAGGCGAGTGGACAGATCTCCCCCATACACGGATACATACCCTTTTCGCCACCAACCGCCAAGTCCAATCTCCGTATGGCCAAGAACTGTTTCTAAGCGAGAAGCAAGAGCAGCTTCTTCGAGGATCAAAACATCGGTCATGTCTAAAAAAGTATACCAATTGATAAGGGTTTTGTATGGGACATGGAGCTTAATACCCCAGATTCCTTGACGGGTGTTATTGAGAGTGGTGATGTGTTTTCTTTCTCGATTGAGGAGATCTGTTGGATTCCAAAAATAGGTTGTTCCCCAGTTGAGGAATTGTTTTCCAAAACGGAAATAAAAAAGATTCAGGAGAGGAAAATCTACAAAAGATTCTTTGATCTGGAAAGCAAAGGTATTTGTTTCTATGAGTAAATAGGAAGTTGCTGTCATAGAATCAGCGAATGTTCGAAAAACAGGAAAACCGCCATGAGTTGTCAAAAATCCCACATCAAAAAATGCTTTGTAGCCCGTACCTTGACGAATGTCAACAAAAATATCCCCATTTATTTCATAGGATAAATGGTTTGTAGCTTGACTCTCTTTATTAGTAAGTTTTTCTCGATCAAAGGAATAGGAAAACTGACTTTGTATAATCCCCGTAAGAAATATTCCTTTTGAAGGGGTGTTGGTAAGTAAAGGGGCTTCTGTAATGAATGTATCTTCTTGGAAGAGATTACTTTCTTCAATGATTTGACTGAAAGAGATACTTGTTAAAAGACAGAGAAAGCAAAGCTTTTTCATAACACTTCCTATTTGCTTAGATTTTCAAGGTAGGCTTTGGTGAAGATATGGGAGGGAATTTTTTCAAAAGAAATACCAGAAAGTTCTAGAATGGTTTTATTTCCCTTTTCAAATTCGTCCACAAAAATCTGCTGAAGCGGAATATATCTTCCTTCGATCTGAGTGTATTTGAGGTAGTAGATGGTTTGCATGAGTGTTCCTGAGAGAGAAAATGTCTGGGCTTTGAGAATAAGAAAATTGTTTTTGTGAACCCAGAGGATTTGTTTTGGATAGGTGACATCTTTTGCTCTGGCGGTAATTTCTATTCGATATACCGGTATATTGCCCAGTTTTTCTTCTTCTATTTTTTCTTTGTTTTTTTCATCAAGAGCAACTGTGTAAAGTTCACTCATTTTTCGTTTTTCAAGATCACCGCTTCTGGCATCACTTCCAGAGATGGATTCATCTCGGTTAATATGCTGAAAGGTACGTGTGTTGCGCTTATAGAGCCAGAAGTTTTCTCCTACTCTGAGGTAGCCATTACCTTTTTCTATATCAGGGGCAGTCATCACAATGAGAAAGGCATCATCACTATCTCGACGGTAGTAGATAGCCTCCATAATCTTGACATTCTCTTCTTTTTGCTGGGTGAGTTTAATTTTAGCAGTAATATCATTTCGGATTTCGTAGAGTTTATCAATCTGGGAGAGTATTTCATTTCCTGTGATACCCCATAGAGAAGAAAAACAAACAAGCAAAAGAAGAATCTCTTTCATGGTTTCCCTCCTTTCATTCATAATGGACAAGTGCTTCGGCAGGTGACATTTGTGCGGCACGCTTGGACGGATAGTAGGCCGTGAAAAGCCCGAGAATGACTACGAAGAAAAGACAGAAAACATTCCAGCCCCAGTCTATGACAAGATGAAGATGTTTATTTAACAAAAGCATTCCGATGAAACCAGAGTCATCAAAAGAAAGAGAAGAGATGACACCTACCAAAAACCAACCAAAAAGAATACCTGCAACCCCTGAAAAAAACATAAGAAACCCAACCTCAAAGAGAAACAGCCATCGGATATCTAACCTTTGCATACCAATGGCACGAAGAGTTCCTATTTCACGTGTTCTTTCGCGAATAACCATGCGAAGAGAATTGGCAAGACCAATCATCACAATCATAAACAGAAATGATGCAAACACAAGACTTACTATATTTATAGCTGAAAGAAATTGAAGAAAAGAGGATGCGGATTCGTACAATGTGGAAATCAGGATTTTATCAGCATAAACAGGATTTTGTTTCAGTTCGTCATAGAATGTATTTATTTCTTGAGCGCTTTTTGGTCTTGGAAGAAGATACCATTCTGTGCAAAGAAAGTCCACATTGGAGAGATGAAGAGGAACCATACTTTCTCGTGAAGGAAGGGATCGAAAAAGGGTATAAAATTCTTTTTCGTTGATGAGAACAAGATTAGTTGGGAGTACTTCACTGGTATAGATACCAGAAATAGTAACCTGAACACGCTTTGGCCCATCAAAACGGCTTTCATACATCAGAGAGAGAGAGTTTCCGGGAACAAGACCTTTTTTTTGGGCAAAAGCCAGGGGAACAAGTACCCCATTTTTTCTTATTTCGATTCCGTTGGTTTCTTTGATATGTATAAGATTGAGAAGAGAAGCAAAACGCTTCTCATCTCTCCAGAAGCCCCCCACAACTATTTTTTCCCCAGAGACTTTTGCATTGAAAGTCAACAGAGGGGGAGTCAATTTTTGGTGAATTTCAGTGGCCATGGGAATAGCCTTCTTTCCGTCTTTGAGGACAATGACTAGACTTCCCCACTCATGGTCCTGGTAGTGCAGAAGTTTTCTCATGGCTGTTTTTGGGACATATCCGACCCATCCCATGTAGGAGACATCTGCCTTGTAAATAGCCACAACGGTGAACTTTGCTGTTTGCATCTGCCCATGAATAGTTTGAAAGGAAGCTTTGACTGTATCATAAAGTTTCACTCGTAGATAATCAGCCTTGTCAACGGTGATAGCAATGGGATTTTCATAAGTCAATGTGTTAGTGAGATCCCAGCCATTACCCTGCACCACATTGAGAAACCCGAGAAACCCTTCATCCACATCAATTCCCACTAATTGAATAAGATCTGTTCTTTTGTTTCCAATTAACCTCACAAAGGCAGAGGCATCGGAGTAGAAAAAGTCAATATCATTGGTATAGGACTGGAGAATACCTTCAATCACATTTTTGTCTTTGAAGAAACCTTTTCCTCTTCCATAAAAGTCATTCACATTTCCAAGAACAGTAATCTGAATGTGTCCATTCATATAGGTAATCCACCTGTCAATGAGGAGATCCTTGAGTCCAAGAGAAAAAGATCCTGCTATTACCAGAAAGATCATTCCTATAGCAATTCCTGAACCAAGAAAGAGATTGCGCCTTTTTTGACGTGTCAGGTTACGAAAGGCAAGGAAGACAAGGGTCATGATTTTCATAGTTCTTTCTCCTTGTTATTCACGTGAAATAGCTTCAAGCGGAGTCACTTTTTTGGCTATATGCATAGGATAGAGGGAAGCAATCCACAGAACAATCAGAAAAATAATAAGGTTTCCTATCATATCTGGAAT
This sequence comes from Brevinematales bacterium, assembly GCA_046294145.1. Classification (GTDB taxonomy): domain Bacteria; phylum Spirochaetota; class Brevinematia; order Brevinematales; family Thermospiraceae; genus Thermospira. The sequence goes on from JBKBIS010000008.1 coordinate 5,260, forward strand.
ATCTACAATGGGAAGAAAATACTCTCCTCCGAAGAGAACCTGGATCATTCCATCTCTAGCCTTGAGTTTTAAGCTGGCTATGAGCCACGAAAGAAGAGCCCCTCCGACAATACCGCTTCCTCCAAAAACTACTCCCAGAGTTAATGTTTCTCCCAGAATCATACGCCCAACAAACGATTTCTGAGAACCAATGGCCCTCATCATGCCAATTTCTGTGGTTCTTTCTATGACGGACATAGAAATGGTATTCATCACAATGATCGCAGATACAAGAAACAGCATAAACATAATTACCCCAAAGAGCCCTTGTACAATACCAACATACTGAGATAGTTGTGGAATAGCCTCTCTCCATGAAATAGCCTTTCCATCAGCGTTTGCTTCTTTGAGAGCCTGGTTTATCTTTTGAAGTGCTACAATATCAGAGATGCCTTTTTTCGTTTTGATAATAACAGCATTGTAAGCCTCTGTAACATAGGAATAGGTCTCTGTTCGCTTGAGTGTTTGTTTGAGAGTTTCTTCTGAATAGTTCTGAGGAGAAGAAGATAATGACCCAGAAAAAAGATTTTCTTCAAGGAGTGAATCAAGATTTTCTGTTTTCAATAGTTCAGTTTCTTTTGCACTCAAAAGAGAAGTAGGTGAGTTGACAATGTAATGAAACATCTCTCCATACGAGAGGGAATCCACAAAAACAATATATCCCCCAAAGAGAGAATTGAGACTTTCAAAACGAAAAATTCCCCTGACAGGAAGTCGAATATCACTTCCCAACTCTTCACTCAGTCCTACGAGAACAGCATCCGATGCATAGGTGAGACTCTCTCTATTGGTAAAGATCTTTGGGGGCATATTTGAAAATACTATGTCACTTTCTTCTGGATAAAGCCATAAATTGGCCATTTCCGCTGTCTGGTTTCTGGTGAGCACTCCCATCATCATTCCACGTTCTCCCTTTTTAAGTTGTCTTCCCTCTATGATTTCAATTTTGTTTTTGAAGAAAGACATGTATTGATCCAGATCCACGCAATAAATCATATAGAAAACAGGGGGGCCTTGACCGTTAAAAAGCATAGCTATATTTCTGCCAATTGGCAAAAAATTCTCTACTTCATCCAAAGAAGCCAGAATATTGCTGATAGTGGAGTAGTTTTTTATCAAGGCTATAGGACGGCCTGAAGAAGAGCCAAAAACTTCTTTGTCTACCTGATTGGTCGAGATGATGACTATATTTCCGGTAAAACCGTGGACAATATTTTTTTCCAAAGCCTTGTTCATTCCTTTGAGGGTAGCATTACCAAAGGTCAAAATAAGCGCTACGAGAAACAAGAGCCCTCCCACAATCAGGCTTTTTCCTTTGTGGCGAAAGAGATTTCGAAAGGCAATGGTATAAAGAAGCACCTGCATGATTTACTCCTCACTCACAATAAGACCATCTTTGAGTCGAACGATCCTTCTCGCATATTTGAGAACGTCCGGATTATGCGTAGAAAAGATGAAAGTAATATGTTCACTTTCGTTTAAATGACGCATAATGGCCAGAATACTTTCTCCTGTTTCTGAGTCCAGGTTAGCTGTAGGTTCGTCAGCGAGAACAATAGCAGGTTTGGTGACCAACGCACGGGCGATAGCCACACGCTGACGCTGTCCACCAGAAAGTTCGGCTGGTCTGTGATCTATAAAGTCCTTGAGTCCCACTTCTTCAATGAGTTTTTCGACACGTTCTTTGATTTCCGTTTTTGTAAGTCCCGCTCTATCTTTCATGAGAAGGAGGGGAAATTCCACATTTTCTCTTACATTGAGTACTGGAATAAGATTGAAAGTCTGAAAGATAAAACCCACCTTGTATAGACGAATATTGGTGAGCTCCCTATCACTCAATTCAGAGACATTTTGCCCATCAATGATAACCTCTCCTGCAGTCGGATGATCTATACACCCAATCAGGTTGAGAAGAGTGGTTTTCCCGCTTCCTGAAGGCCCTACAATGGAAAAAAAATCTCCAGCCTGGACAGTAAGATTCACCCCTCGTAAAGCGTGGACAATAGTTTTTCCAAGAGGATAATCTTTTTTGGCATTTTTGACTTCGATAAGAGACATAGGATCTCCTTTAAATTCTTTAAATATAGTGTATCCCCAACAAGAGAAAATTTCAAGTTCTGGAGAAGAAAACGTGAGAGGAACAGGTTCTTTTTTCTGGATGATATTCAGGTAATAAGGCTCAGGTTTCCCAAGAGGAGGAAGATTTCCATAAAAGTGAATCTGTCCCTGATGAAGAATACAAATCCGGGAACAGAGATCTTCCACCATTTCGATAATATGGTGGGAATGAACATCCATGAAAGTCCATATTCACCAATAAAGAAACCCAAAAAAAAGAAAAATAAAAACAATCGCTTCAAAAATTGGCCTTTCTCCTATTAAGAAAATGAACACACCAGACAATCTCTATCCATAAAACGCCACAGAGAAAAGAAAAAAAGTTTCCAAAGGCATAACCACACAACGCCATACCAGAAAGGAAACAAGCAGAGGAAGAATAAGAACCGCTTTTACCTGCGAGAGAAGAGAGGCTTTTCAGAAGAGAACGGGTTGAAGCCGTCAGAGGAACCACCACCGATGTGTAAAGAGAATCCTAGAGAGTGATAATCCCTACCAATACCACCAACCAGAGAAGAATAAGGCTATTTCTGAGTTGTTCTTTTTCAAGAGTGTGAGAGGACGCTAATACCATACCAAGTCCTATCAAAATGCTGATGACAATAAGTATTCCGGAGATAGGAGAAGGTTTTTTAGATACAGAGAGAAAATACCGTAGAAGATTTCCGACCATGGAGGCATTTTGTCTTTTTGTTCTTTTTTTCGTTAAATGGGATGATGAAAGAAACAAAGCAGAATACATGAGAAAAAGAAGAAAAATTTTTCTCAGAAAAAAGAGCGAATATTTCTATGCTCACTCAAACAAGTACGAGAGAGGGATAATTCACTATACCTATCCAGACAGTTGTGATGAGAATGAACCAGAGCAAATCTCGTTTTTTTTTCCATTCTTATACGAAACCAAGAGAGGGGCTTGTCCAGAAATTGAGAAAAAACCACACAAGAAAATTTGGCCAGAATCCAGAGAAAAACATCAGTCCAAATCCTACGTATACCCAGACCATTTTTTCCCCTTCTTACTTGTGTATACCTGGAGGTAAGAGAAATTGTAGCTTTGTTACGGAAAAGAGGATTTTGGTTCACAAATACACAATCTCAAATCGGTGAGCCCATTCTTTTGATCCAGTAGGGATACGGTAGCGAATATACACATAGGCTGAACCTGACACCAGATAGGTTTTTGCAATGGAAAGTGCAGTCCAATGAATGGAAATGGGGCCTGCAGTATAGTAAGAGAGAGGAATAATAGATGCCAATCTATCACCACGTTTATTGTAGAGTTCTATTTCAATATAAGCGGGGCTCTGAAGAGTAAGATCAATAGAAAGATATCCTTCAGGGTAGTAGAGGATTTGGGGATTGACGATGACGTTGGTGGGGTGAAGGGGAATCTCTCTGGTTCGAACTATACCGATACTATAGAGCCTGGTCTGAAGAGACAGGTAGACCCATACGTCTATTTTCTTTTGATAGACATTGGAAAGGGATAGAATCCCGCTTTCTGAGAGATTGGTTTTTGCGAGAAGGGTGTTATCCTCACTATTATGCACCTCCAAAGTTATTGCATTTTGTCCCTCAAAATCTACAAAAATATGTGAAAAAAGATATCCTTCGCTACAAGAAATATCCAGCAAAGAAAGCCAGGAAGGTTCTTGTGTAGGACTTATCCCTAAAGGGGAAAATGACAGGTTTTCCCAGTCACTGATAAAAGAAAAGGTATTGCTTTGTTTCACAGAGATCTTCCAAATATTATTGACACTCCACTGGGCGTATAGGATCACAGGCAAAAGAAAAATGCCTATCCATTTCATTTCTTTTCCTCTCGTTGGTTGGCAATGAATTCCTCTATCCATTGAATATTTTGTTCATCAAGTTCATTTTGTGGTTGTTCTCGCTTTTTTTGATAGGAAAGCATCTGGTTCATCATATGGTCCACCCAGAAGAAAAAACCAATCATTCCAGAAAAAATAAGAACAATCAAAATCAATCTTCCTAAAACACCCAAAAACCAGAAAACTCCATACCTTTTTACAAAATAGAAAGCGGTTCCTATCTCTACGTTTTTCCAGCTGAAAGGAAAACGGTAGATCACATAAGAACCATAGTGGGTATTCTGGGAAAGTTCCTCAAGAGAATTCACCTTAGGGACCTTTGAGTTTTTGAGGAAAGTTTCTCCGAGATGGAGAATCAGAGGAAAGGAACTCTTTTGAACCCAGGATGAAAACTTGTCCTCTTGAAAAAGAAAGTGAAACTGAAGTTCTTTTTCAAAAGTCTCATCCTTCCAGTTGAAAAGACACTCAATGAGGTTATCGTACCTTCGAAAGTTGTATACCTGCTGAAAAGAAACCTTTTGAGGGGAAATGGTATATCCTCCATACTTGTAGAGTAAGTCCCCACTTTCTCCAACAACATAACATTCGATAAAGAAAGGATCATCTTGCCAGTAGGTATCTATGATACTTCGAAGTGAGGGAAGTGTTCCGGAAACGACATAGAAAAAAATGGCATCATAGAGGTTTTTGTCCTGTTTGAAGTTCTCTATTCTGGAAAAAAAGGCATTCTTTTCTTCGTCGAGTAGCGAAAAAGAAGAAAGAATTTTTTGATGAATGGCTTTACTTTCCTTGTCATTTATAACAAAACCACGAATTTTTGAATAGACATTCTTATGCCAGAGAAAGATTCCATATTCAGAAATACCACTTTCTATATGAAACTCGGTGGTTATAATTACCACGCCGAAAAATACCATCCATATCAATACAAAGAGAAGCAAAATCTTTGTCAGGAAAACAATGGTTCGTTGCATGGTTCTTCCTTTTTGAGACGTTTGATTATTTCCTGAGTGGCATCCTCAATGGTGTACAGGTGTGTATCAATACAAAGATCTGCTACTTCTTCATAGAGAGGAAGACGTTCTTTAAGTGTGGCCATTACCTCTTCTTCAAGGGGCATATCAGTGAGAGGAGGACGGTTGGTGTCCCCCCGAATGCGTTCTACAAGCACAGAAACTGGAGCAGATAAGTATACAACAAGATCAGCTGTGCGAATCATAAGACGGTTTTCAGGTCTGAGAATAATACCTCCTCCTGTGGCAATAACCGCATTGCCTAAAAGGAGAGCTTCCTTGAGAGCGAGAGTTTCTCTGAGACGAAAGCCAGACTCTCCCTCTTTGTGAAAAATTTCGGAGATGCTCATGCCTGCTTTACTTTCTACTATGTGGTCAGTATCCACAAAAGCCACACTAAGAGAAGAAGCCAGGTGTTTCCCTAGCGTAGTCTTCCCACTTCCACGATAACCAACCAGCACAATTTTCATAAACGAAATGCTCCTTTTGCTAAAAGATAAAGACAGGTCTCTCCCAAAAAAAGTGAAAGAATAAGAATTCCGCACACAAGATAAAGCCTTGTGAGTAAATGAGTGGAGTAGGGTTTCTCCTGGGAAGAGGGAGAAGAAACAAAGCGGAAGATAAGCGTATTTTCAGGCTTATAACCATGTTTGACTAAATATTCGTCTATATTTTTGCTTGATTTTTCAGATAGAAGATCTGAATGCTGGGAGAGAAGAGCAAGCTCTTTTTCTTTTGTCTTGATCTGGATAGTGGTAAGATGATACTTTTCAGTAATCAGGTCACTTACTCCACCATTTCCAAAAAAGAAATTTATCACCACGACAATGGCTATTATATTCAAAAAGAAATAGACAATAGTTCGCTTCATGTATTCCCCTTTCTCCTGTTTCTCTATTTTTATTTTCGGAAAAAAGAGAAAGGGGCTTGAGTTATACACTAATGAATAGATAAAAGTCTTTCAATCTTGCCTACATCGAAGCCAACCACGACGTGATTATTGATGAGAATAACCGGTACCCCCATCTGTCCGGATCGCCTCACCATATCCTGCGCAGCAGCTGGATCACGGGAGACATCCACCTCTTTGAATTTCAAGCGTTTACTCTGGAAGTATTCCTTGGCCTTGCGGCAGAACACACAGGTGGGGGTGGTGAAAATTACAATTTTTGGTTCCATAAGAACTCCTTATCATATTATTTTATTATAATATATTGATAAAAAGAAAAATCGTCAAGAAAAAGTAAGTGATAGAGAACTTCTAGGCTTTCTTCAGTTTTTTCTGAAGATACCGATATGTATATTATGAAAGCAGGGAGAAAATTGTTTTTTGTTTTTGTAGTGGGGCTTTCTTTGGTTAGTCTCATAGACGTAGGTCTGGCTACCACGTTTACGCTTCGATCTTATGTTCTTTGTTCACAGGATGTAGTTTCTCTTCAGGATCTTATTCAGGAGAAGCTTCCTACCAATATACTTTTAGATCCAAAAAAGTCTTCTTATACAGTTTCTGAAATAAGGCAGATAATGAAAGATTTAGGTTTTGTGGATTTTGTGATAGTAGGGAAAGAAGTACCTCTTTTCAGGAATGTTCGTCTTTTTACACCAGAAGAATGGTATACTCAATTATCGCAGGCCTATCCTGAAATGCCGCTGGAAAGTATTGCTCTACCGGAACGTTTCGAGGTTCTTTCTGAGAATAGGCAAGAAAAAGGAATACATATGACCTGTCGGGTGTATTTGCCTCAATCATGGAGGGTACAATATTTTTTTGTTCCTTTTCGTCAACTCTCCAATGCGATTGTATCTTCTTCCTCGCTGTACGGTTTTGAATGGGTGGGAGAAAGAGAGGGCTTTCTTACCTACCGAGGGAACGGAGTTTGTATTCGGATTCCTGTTCGATTAGTTTCTTCTCCTCAATCAGAGGTTATTCTGGTCGAGAATAAAATAAATAGCCGCATTCTAAGGCTTAAAAAAGAAGACATAGAGGGTTTATGAAGAAAGGGATGGTGTTTCTTTTTCTGGCCGTTTTTTTGTGGGCTGAACCCATAGAAATGAAATATATTGTAAGTGTTGAAGGTTTGTCTTTTAATCCACTCATAGGGTATGGTATTGTGGTTGGGTTGAAGGGAACAGGAGATAGTGAAGGTGGTTCACAGACAAAAGAGTTTTTGGCTCGTATTGCTCATCATTTTGGAATTCAAGCTAATCTGGAAAAGTTCAAGCCTAAAAATGCTGCCGTGGTAATGGTGGTGGCTGATGTTCCTCCTTTTGCTCAGGCAGGGAATCGTTTGGATGTGCGTGTGGCTTCTGTCTTTGACGCTAAATCCCTTGAAGGGGGAGAATTGGTAGTTACTCCTCTTGTGGGTGGAGACAATGAAATCTATGCGATTGCCAGTGGGAGGCTGAATGTCGATACTTCTTCAAAGAGTGTTTCTGGAATTATTCCTCAGGGGGCTATTCTTCAAAAGCCTATTCCTCAGACTTGGCTTCAAGAAAACAATACTGTGGTACTTCACCTGGACCCGAATTATTCTTTTGATGCTTTCTTAGCCATTGAACGTGTTCTTCAGACCACATTTGCTGGAGTAGAATATACTATCGAAGATTATACGATTAGACTCAAGATTCCTGAGGATCAACAACCTGCTCAATGGCTGGGAAAACTTCTTTCTGTCCGTATTGATGTACCACAGGTGCCAAGTATTACCATTGATAGCAAGACGGGAATGGTTGTGGCAGGCGGAAATATTGTAGTAACAGAGGCAGCTATTGTTTATCAGGGGTCTCAGATTACAATTGGTGGGAGTTCGTCTTCTTGGGGGCTTTCTTCAAGTTCGCAAAAACAGATAGCTAAGATTCTTCCTTCCTCTACCACAGTCCAGGAACTGGTCAATGGTCTCAATCAACTCGGGATGTCTTCTCAGGATATTGTAAAAATCCTTCAACTTCTTCACAAGAATGGAAATATCAAGGCGAAACTCCAGGTTTTGTAAGCCTTGTCCGTAGTCCCATCTCTTATTTTTTGCAAAAATTTTGGTCTGTGGCTATAATATACACTCATGCATACAAATGGAGGAGAGCGGTGAAAATGGTTGGTATTGCCTTGGTAGGATTTGGAACAATTGGTTCAGGTGTGGTAGAGATTCTTCAGACACTCGAAAAGATAATAGAAAAACGTACAGGTGTTTCTTTTGAACTCCGATGGGTGGTAGACAAGGATATTACTACTCCTCGGCCTGTGAAGGTTGAAAAGGCAAAATTGACCACAGACTATCGGGAGGCTTTGTCTGATCCGAGAGTGGATATTGTCATAGAACTGGTGGGAGGAAAGACATTTGCTTACACTTTGGTGGAAGAGGCTCTCAAAGCAGGGAAGCATGTCGTAACAGCTAACAAAGCTCTTCTTGCTGAGAGGGGAAAGGAGCTTTTTGCCCTTGCAAAACAGATGAAAAAAAGCCTTGCTTTTGAGGCCAGTGTAGGAGGGGGTATTCCTATTCTTCGTACTATTACCCACTCACTGGTAGGAGATGTTATCGAAGGTATCTATGCTATTGTCAATGGAACCACCAATTATATTCTCACTCAGATGTCTCTCTTTCATCGTTCCCTGGATGAGGCTTTGCGGGAGGCTCAGAAGAAAGGGTTTGCTGAGGCTGATCCTACCCTTGACCTGAATGGTGATGATGCCGCTCATAAATTGGCTATTTTAGCTTCTTTAGCTTTCCATACAGAAATAGATTTCTCTCAAATATATTATGAGGGAATAGAGCACATTGCTCTTGAGGATATTCTTCATGCGGAGAAAATGGGGTATGTTATCAAACTCCTTGCGATTGCTAAAAGAGATACAGACAACCGGCTTGAACTTCGAGTTCATCCTACGCTTGTTCCCCAGAACAATCAATTGGCTTTTGTTCATCATGAGTACAATGCTATTCTGGTGGAGGGAAGATATCTTGGAACTTCTATGTATTACGGGAAAGGGGCTGGATCTCGTCCTACGGCAACAGCAGTAGTGGCGGATGCTATGGCTATTGCTGAGCACCTTGAATCAAAATCTTTTGAACTCTTTCGGGCCTATCAGAAGTTGGATGTGAAACCTATGGATGATGTTTTTTGTCGCTATTATCTTCGTTTCCATGTGCTCGACCAGATGGGTGTGCTGGCAAAAATTGCCAGTATTTTTGGAGATCATGGTATCAGTATTGCCTCTGTACTTCAACCAGAGCAGAGTGAAAATGAATATGTTCCACTAATTATGACTACACATGAAGCCTCAGAGCAAAAAATGAGGCGTGCTCTCGAGGAAATATCACGTCTCTCTTTTGTGAAGGATAAGGTAGTCATGATCCGTATCCTTGATGGGAGAGAAAAATAGGAGGGTGTATGAAAAAAATGTTTTTGTTCTTGCTTTTTCCTTTGTGTCTGTGGGGAAAAAGCGCCTTCTGGAATGAAAACTTTCATCCTCTCGAGGCTTCTTTCTGGGAAAAAACAACCAATATGGATCCTATCGAGGGCTTTCTCACTATAGCATGGTTGACCAATAAGGAGAGTGTATCCTTTTATGCTTCTCAGTGGCGGAGTGTGATAACAGATCTCCAGAAACAACATTTCACCAGTGATTCAGAAAAGGCTGAAAGAATTTTGTTTGTCCTTCATGAACGATTTCTCAAACGTTATAGAGAAACGGCCAATACTGTTTCAGGGGTATTTCAGTCAGGAGAATTCAATTGTGTGTCTTCTTCTCTTCTCTATGCTCTTTCAGCTATGCTAGTCGGTTTACCTGTTCGGTTGAATATTTATACGACACATGCTAGACCTGAAGTTCTGGTTGACAATCAATGGGTAGAGGTTGAGGCTACTACTCCTCTGGGCTATAACTTCCGAAAAAAAACTCAGGCTCAACAGGATTTTGTGAGGCTTACTGCCTTTACTGATGAGCGGGAGCCAAAGGCCGTGATTACTAACCTTATCCAGTGGTATGCACTTTGGTATGCCAATGAAGTGTATATGCAGGTAAGGAGAAAAGATATACCTTCTGCTTTTCAATTGGCTTTAAGGGCTATTGAACTGGATAATACGATCGCCTTTGTTCGTACCAATGGGATTGCTGCCTATCAGGAGTATTCTTCCTTTCTCTGGGGGCGTGGTTTTACCAAAGAAGCTATGGCTGTGTTAGAAGAAGGGATACGTGTTTTTCCCGAAAGTCTTATCCTTAGCAATAACTATCAAGTTTTTGTGTATAAGAATATCATGGCTATGCTCAAGGAAGGGCGTTTTGTGGATGCAAGGCAGCATATTGAGAAGTATCGTTCTGTATTGATGGAAAAAGAAGAATTGATGGCAGCAGTGTGTCAGGAGCTTCTCTATCGACTTATCCAGACCAATGCCTATGAAGAGGCGTGGGCAACTCTCCAGGATATCAAAAAGGATTTTGGTCAGAAAAGCTGGTACAAAAAGGTGTCAGGCTTTGGTATGGATTCTCTTGTGAAGAAACTTGTCAGTGATTGGAAACTGTATCCCAAAGACGAAAATCTTGTTCTTCAATGGTATCAGGATCTAACTGATGTTGAAAGAGATATTTCTCTTGCAGAGTATTATAATAGTATTGCTTTTGTCTACAAAGAGGCCGGGCTATGGCAGAGGTCTGTTGAGGTTCTCAAGCGTGGTCTTCAATTTCTTCCTACATCTTCTGTCTTGAGAAAAAACCTTTCTTCTCTTTATATCATGCAAGGGAATAGTGCCTCTTCTCAGCGAGAGAAGTTGAACTGGTACAAAGAAGCTCTTCAGTATGACAAAGATAACTGGGAAATTGACAGGGCTATTCTTTTGACTTACCGAAGTCTTGTTGAAGAGTATGTCAACAAGGAGGACTGGAAGTCTGTTCTTCAATATGCTGAAGAGGGGTTAGCCCGCTACCCTAACGATAAACAACTTCAGTACTATCGTGACTATGCTAGACGGAAACTTGAAAAATAAGACAAAAGGATAAGGAGAAAAGAATGGGCTTTAGCTGTGGAATTGTAGGACTACCCAATGTGGGAAAATCCACCCTTTTCAATGCCCTTACCCGGGCTGGAGTGGCAAGTTCCAACTATCCCTTCTGTACCATAGATCCCAATGTAGGTATTGTGGCTGTACCAGATGAAAGATTGGATACCTTGGCGAGGCTTGTGG
>JBKBIS010000090.1:0-6909 GCA_046294145.1 Brevinematales bacterium
AAAAATGTTAGAATAAGGGGAAAGATGTGACACCCTATCCCCATGAGATTTTTTTCACCCAACTCATGGTCATCCTCGTGGTTATTCTCTCTGCAGGCATCCTGATTGCCTTTGTGTATGTGGGCATCTTCAGAAGAAAAAGAGAAGAAACCCACGAAGCCCCCTCCACTCTTTTCTCCAACCAGACTCCTCTACTGAACAAGCCCAAAAAAGGCTCCTCTATGACAGACAAATTAGGACAAAAGATTGTCAACTATATGATAGAAGTCTCTGTTTCTGAAAATCGTGCCCTTATTGAGGACAGGATAAAAAAAATCCTTGCCGAATGCGAAAAGCTTTCCACCCAGCCTATTCCAAAGGAAAACAAAGAAATCATCTCTACAGTTGCTCTCTGGGCCAAACAATTCAATATTGATAGACATTTACGGGAAATGAAAATGCTAAAATTTTCCACCCAGATAGTTTACGACAAGGCTCGTAATGACTTCAAGCTCATGATAGCCGGAAAATAAAATCTCACTGTCCTTTTTGAATGTCCTCTATTTGCAAGATTTTCCCTTTTGCTACATAATATACACTACATTTTTGGTGAGGTAGATCATGCAAAAACTTCGCTTTGCCCCTTCTCCAACAGGACAACTTCATCTTGGAAGTGCCAGAACAGCTATTTTCAACTGGCTTTATGCCAGACACACCGGCGGGAAATTTGTTCTCCGCATTGAAGACACCGATCTCTCCCGTTCTCAGGAGGAGTATACCGCTTCTATTATCAAGGATATGCAATGGATGGGCATGGATTATGATGAGTTTTACAAACAGAGTGAACGTTTTCCCATCTATAAGTCATACATTGATAAACTTGTAGCAGAAGGCAAGGCCTACTACTGTCAATGTACCAAAGATGACTTGATCAAACGAAACCAATCACGTGGTATCTATGACGAAGTAACAAAATACGATGGCCATTGTCGCAACAAAAATATCCAGCCAGGCCCCGGCACCGTGGTCCGTGTCAACATAGGCCCGGAACGGGATATCATTTTCAAAGATGTGGTAAAAGGTCGAATTGCCATAAACACCAGAGAGCTTGATGATTTCGTTCTCTGGAAAAGCGATGGTTCTCCTACCTACAACTTTGCTGTGGTGATTGATGACTCACTCATGGGAATAACCACTATTCTTCGTGGAGAGGATCATATCTCCAATACTGCCAAGCAGATTATCCTCTATGATTACCTTGGTTTTTCTATTCCCACCTTTGGACATCTTCCTATGGTCTTTGACACAGATAGAACCCCTCTCTCCAAGCGAAAAGGTTCCACCAATATCGAATACTACCGGAAACAAGGTATTCTCCCTGAAGCTCTTTTGAATTATATTGCTCGACTTGGATGGTCCCATGGAAATGACGAAATCTTTATGCTCGAAGATCTGATCAGGGTTTTTGATATCACTCACCTCAACAAATCCAATGCCGTCTATGATGAGAAAAAAATGGTCTGGGTAAATAGCAAACATATGAAACTCGAACCCCTTCACAAGGTTTTGAAAGCCTTTTATATATACCTTGAGGACACCGGCCAACCCAGAGTAGGTCGTATGCAGGATGAAGCCTGGCTCTCTCAGGCAGTGGATCTTCTCCGAAGTCGAAGTGATACACTTGCCGACCTTTATCGAGATATACTTCCCTACGCCACGGAGGACTATGAACTTGATGACAAGGCAAGAGACCTTCTCCCATCTCTCTGTACCGAGCCTCTTGAAAAAGCCTACGGGGAAGCTGTTCACCGTATCTTAGAAGCCAGTTCCTATGATACCACTCTCGAATCTGATCTCAGACAGGTGGCCGAAAAGCACGAAGTGGCTTTCAAAGATCTGATTCAGCGTATCCGTATCCAGCTCACAGGGAGAACCGTAAGCCCTGATATTCTTTCCGTCATGCGACTGCTCTCCCCAGTTTTGAAAAAAAGGCTTTCCCAGAAGCTTTGAGGCTATGGAATCAAGACTCTACGCCCTTTTTGAAAAAGCCATCGAACACTATGGGATGCTTGAGAACACCACAGGCATTGTTGTTGGTATTTCTGGAGGAATGGACTCTCTTATCCTTCTCCTCATGCTTTCGGCAGGCAACAAGCGAAAAAACAGAAACATCCCCCTTTACCCCGCCTTTGTGGATAACTTCAACGGCCAGAACGAAGGCCACAATAAACGCATTGAGAAACTGGCTGATTATATCAAAAGACATACCGGCCTGGATCTCCACGTTATACGGGTAAATAGCATTGCCGAACTCACATCTGGAAATTACAAACCTCGCAATACCTGTTATCTCTGTGCCCAAAAAAGACGTACAGAACTCATTCACTATGCTGCAAGCCAGAAAGCCAACAAAATCGCTCTCGGCCATCACATGGATGATATTCTTGAAACATCCCTCATGAATCTGTTTTTCAAAAGAGAACTTTCCTCGATGGTACCACGCCTCAAAATATTTGATGGAGAAATGGAATTCATCCGCCCCCTTGCCTATGTAGAAAAAGCCATGATAGAAGAATTTGTTTATACCCGTGAGGAAGAAATGCCTATCTTTTCCGAGGTATGTCCCAATTCCATTCTCCGTAGGGACCACAAACGCATCCAGGTCAGGGAACTCATCAAAAAGCTTTCTGATGAGATCCCTAACTTCCGAAGAAACCTCTTTGAGGCTTTTCGAAAGCCAGATACAGAATATCTTCTGAACTATCTCTACCAACCAGAAACCAGCGGTCGATTCAAACGGCCATGAAGTCTTTTTCCATCCATAGAGTATATGGTCCCCAGTTCACCAATTCCACCTCCATCATGGCTCCAAATTCCCCTGTTTGTACACCAATCCCACTCTCTCGAAGCCGCTCTACAAAATACTCATAGAGTCTTTTAGCATCAGTCGCCGGCATGGCAAGATCAAAAGAGGGGCGTCGTCCTTTTTGCACATCTCCATAGAGGGTAAATTGCGAAACCACAAGAATCTCTCCTCCCACCTCACGAATGGTGAGATGATTCTCCCTCTCTCCCTCAGGAAAAAGACGGAGTTCAACTAGCTTGCTGGCCAGGAAACAAGCCTCCTTTTCCGTGTCAGTCTTTCCCACTCCGAGGAAAACAAGATACCCCCTTCCTATCCTTCCAACTACCCTTTCTCCAACAGTAACACTGGCTCGAAGACAACGCTGGATAAGTACTCTCATAGATGACGAAGTTTCTTGTAAGCATTAATAAGTCCATTCGTGGAAGCATCATGAGAAGTCACAAGGGTATTATCCCTGAGTTCAGGAAGAATCTTGTTAGCCAGTTGTTTTCCAAGCTCCACTCCCCACTGATCATAACTGAAAATATTCCATATAACACCCTGGACAAAGATTTTGTGTTCATACATTGCTATCAGGCTTCCCAGAGTACGTGGGGTTATTTTTTTGACAAGAATAGAGTTTGTGGGTTTATTTCCCTCAAAGACACGGTAAGGAAGAAGTTTTTCAATCTCTTCTTCTGATTTTCCGGCAGCCTTCATCTCAGCTATAACCTCTTCCTTTGTCTTTCCATTCATGAGTGCCTCAGTCTGAGCAAAAAAGTTGGAAAGAAGAAGCTCATGATGATTCCCAACAGGGTTGTGAGATTGAGCAGGGGCAATAAAATCACAAGGAACAAGCTTTGTACCCTGATGAATAAGCTGATAGAAGGCATGTTGCCCATTGGTTCCCGGTTCACCCCAGATAATAGGTCCTGTCTGGTAAGTTACTGGCCTGCCATCTCTGTCCACACTCTTGCCATTACTCTCCATATCCCCCTGCTGAAGATAAGCCGGAAAACGGTGAAGATATTGATCATAGGGAAGAATAGCATGCGTTTCAGCCCCAAAGAAATTATTGTACCATATACCAAGAAGAGCAAGAATGACTGGGATATTCTCACGGAAGGGCGTCTTGCGGAAGTGCTGATCCATGGCATAAGCTCCCTCTAAAAGTTCAGAAAAATTCTCAAAGCCAATCGTACAGGCAATAGAAAGACCTATAGCCGACCAGAGAGAGTAACGCCCTCCCACCCAGTCCCAGAACTCAAACATGTTTTCTGGATCTATCCCAAATTTCTCCACTTCCTTCTTGTTTGTAGAAATAGCCACAAAATGCTTTTTGATATCTTCTTCTCTGGCACTTTTCAAAAACCACTCACGGGCTGTATGGGCATTGGCCATGGTCTCCTGCGTCGTAAAGGTTTTCGATGCCACAAGAAAAAGTGTGGTCTCAGGATTCACCTTCTTGAGGGTTTCTGCAATATGAGTACCATCCACGTTGGAGACAAAATGTGCCGTAATATGTGGTTTTTTGTAAACGCGAAGGGCCTCTGTTACCATCACAGGTCCAAGGTCAGATCCCCCAATACCAATATTCACCACATCGGTGATGGGTTTTCCTGTATAACCCTTCCATTCTCCGCTTGTTACCTGGTTGGCAAACTTTTCCATTTTGGCAAGCACAGCGCGAACAGCTGGCATAACATCCACTCCATCCAGAAAAACTGGAAGATGAGAACGATTTCGAAGAGCTGTGTGAAGCACTGCCCTATTTTCAGTCACATTGATCCTATCCCCAGAAAAATACCGTTCAATAGCATCTTTCAAAAGACACTCATCGGCCAATTGAATAAGATGAGAAAGAGCCCTGTCGTCAATACGATTTTTTGAAAAATCCACTATCATATCCTCAAAGACAAGAGAATATTTCTCAAAACGCTGAGGATCTTGTGCAAAAAGAGTCCTCATGTGAGTGTTTTTCAAACGCCTATAATCCTTCTTGAGAAGTTTCCATGCCCTGGTGCGGGTAGGATTGATATTAGCCAGCATCGTTTCCTCCTCTTCAAAAAATCGGACAATAGTATACCACAAACTCAGAGAAAGAGCAATTTTTTGATAGAAAGGGTCCTGAGAAGGGAACACTCCCTTCTTGAGAAGGGGGCTATTACCATGTCTCAGCCAAACAAGCCGTTTTTACTGATACATGATAATAACTAGAAGTCTCAGATTTTTAGAAACCACCTCCCATAAATAGAAAATAGATGTGTCTCTCAAAGTAAACAGAAAAGAAACGCTTTTCTCTTCTCAAAGTGAAGCCCAACTTAAAGAGATGGGAATTATTTTCTTTCCCTCGCTATTTCCACCCTGATAGTTTTCCCTCTATACTTCTGACGATCAAGCCGAGAAAGAAAGTCATCAAGTTTATCCCTAGGGATATCAATAAACGAAAACTCATCCCGCATGGTGATTCGCCCAAGTTCCTGGCTTCTCACCCCCGTGAGATCAGAAATCCATGCCAGAAGTCCTCTCATATCAACTGTCTCACGACCAATTGTGAGAAAAAGCCGCACCATCGGGCTATGCTCTTCCACAAAAGAAAGCTCGTCCTCAGGCTTTTCGCCCATCATCATTTTCAAAAGGGCACCGGCAATTTCAACCGAATCGTAGTTAGAGAGCCCTTCGGTAAGTATGTCGATATATTTTTCAAGTCCTCCCTCTTCGATAACGGCAGCAATCTCGTCCAAAACAGCCCGGGTCTGGATCTTTTCAATATCCTGAAGGGTCGGGAGTCGCCGTCTCTCAATCTTTGTTTTGATATAGTGTTCAATCTCCTTCAGTCGTTTAATTTCCCGAAGAGTGACAAAGGTAACTGCTGTCCCTTCACGACCAGCACGGGCTGTTCGCCCAATACGGTGAACATAATACTCCTCATCCTGAGGGAGATCATAATTCACTACCAGGTCAATGTTTTCAATATCAAGCCCACGAGCCGCCACATCCGTTGCCAGAAGAATATCAAAATGCTGTGCCCGAAATCGCTTCATCACAAACTCTCGCTGGGTTTGTTTCATATCCCCATGGAGAGCCTCCACCTCATAACCGGCAGCGTGAAGTTTTTCCTTGAGTTCCTCAACACGCACCTTGGTATTGACAAAAACAACGGTTTGATTGGGATTATAATAGTCAATAATACGTGTAAGAGCCTGAGGTTTGTCTGTTTCCCTTACCTCATAGTAGAACTGAGAAATACTTGGAACAGTAAGTTCCTTGTGAGGAATGGTAATGAAGCGAGGGTTTTCCACAAAATCCTGAACAAGTTTTTTAATCTCAGGAGAGAGCGTAGCAGAAAATAGAGCTTTCTGGGCCTTCTCAGGAACCTGAGAAAGTATAGCTCTCACATCATCAATAAATCCCATATCCAGCATCACATCAGCCTCATCAAGAGTACAAAAAATCACATGGTCAAGACGAAGCGTTTTTCTTTCCAGGTGATCTAAGATTCTTCCAGGAGTTCCCACAACAATATGGACACCACGACTTAAACTTCGTATCTGTCTCTCGATAGACTGCCCACCATAAATGGGGAGAATAACCAGCCCTTTTTTGGTGGAACAGCTTTGTTCGGCCGCAACGGTTGCCGGACGTAAAGAGAAGACCGTGAAGAGGAAGGCCGTCAGCAGTAGGACGATAGGGAACCATCTTGGGCAAGAGGGTTTCATGAGATCACCTCGCTTGCTTCATCCGCTAAATGCGCCCGGTTATTCTTTCTGCCGGTCCCGCAGCGTACGTTCCACTTCCCGCTTGGCATCCTTTTCCGCCGAAGCTTGACGCTTGTCGTACAAATCCTTGCCGCTAGCCAAGGCGAGTTCTACTTTAGCCAGACCATGGGTCAGATAGAATTTGAGCGGAATAAGGGTATAGCCTTTTTCGCGGGTTTTGCCGAGCAAGCGCAGCAGCGGCAAAACGATGACGTGCTGCAGGCGCTGCTGGCCGAAGCCGAGACCGGGTTGCGCCAAGTCGGCCTCGCCAAGCTGCGCCTGGCCGAGGGGCGCTACGGCTTGTGCTTGCGCTGCGGTGAGGCCATC
>JBKBIS010000091.1:0-6874 GCA_046294145.1 Brevinematales bacterium
GACATACTATTGAAAACTTTTTTGAACATTTTCCTGCTATTGGAAGTCTCTATGGAGCTATTAAACAAATTGCTAATCTTGTTACCCAAGAGGAAAACAAACAACTCTTCCAAACGGTAGTTTTGGTAGACTTTCCAGGAGACAATTCCAAAAGTCTTGGTTTTTTGATGGGAGAATTCAAAAAAGAAATCCTTCCACAGCGCTTTCAAAAGAAAAATCTGTTTGTGGTATATATTCCTACGGCACCCTTTCCCACCACGGGATATCTTCTCCTTGTTGAAAAAAAATACATGCAAAAAACCTCCCTCAGTTGGGAAGAAGCGATCAAAATCATCTTCTCCGGAGGCATGCTTGATGCAGATAGAAAAAATTAACGGAAAATTTCCTAACCTTCGCATAAAAATGGGTGAAAAGGTGGTTTCTCTTCACTCCTTTTACCCCCTCAAAGAAGCAGAACGAGTAGTCAAACACTTCAACCCTTCTTTTTCCACGGTGGTTATAGCAGGTATAGGACTTGGGTATGTGATAGAGTACATTCTTCAATCCACCTCATATACATTAGTCATCTACGAACATGATGATACCTTTGCCTCCTGGAATAGTGAGTTCATAGAAAAAATCAAACAAAACCCTCGCGTCAAGATTTTTCAAAAAGACCCTCAAGCACTGATAGACTACCTTGCCGAACATGGAATCGGAGAATTCAACCTCTATATTCATCGTCCCTATGCCATTCTTTTTCCCGCTATTTATGACTCTCTCCATGGACTTCTTGTGGCCTATCTTTCACGGCGCCAGATCAATCAAGCAACTGCCAGACGCTTCCAGAAACTCTGGGTGAGAAATATCCTCAAAAACTCCCTGTTTTACTCCTCTCTGCCCGGTATTCAGCATCTTTCTGGAAGCGGCAAAGGATATCCGGCTCTGGTCATTGGTGCCGGGCCATCACTTGTCAAAAATGCACATCTACTCTCCGAGGCCAAAAAACGACACTGGATTCTCATTGCCACCGACACTGTGCTTGCCTACCTTGATAGGTTAGGGGTAGAGGCTGACTTTGTAGTCAGCGTGGATCCCCAGGACAAAAATGCTCTCTATCTTCTATCCTCTCGTCAGAAGCCCTATCTTATTCTTGACAGTGGGGCTTCTTTTCTCACTTTTATCCACTACCCCCATGAGAGAATATTTCTCTATGACACGGTTCTCCCCCTCTATCAGGTTTTTCGACACTTCTGGGGAGAAAAGGGAGAACTCCTCTGTGGGGGATCTGTCTCCACAACGGCATATGATTTTGCTTATCGACTTGGCTGCGAACCTATTGTCTTTGTAGGACAGGATCTAGCTTATTCTGATCACCAGACACACGCCCCCCATAACGCCCTGGAAAGCATGCTGTATAGCACCGTTGATAGATTTCATACCTACGAGGGATACAATGCCACTTCTCAAACCTTCTCTGATAGAATTGAAGTCAAAGCCTGGAATGGCCATGGCACCGTACTCACCGACAGAAAATTCCTCACCTTCAAAGAATGGTTTGGAAAAATAACAAGAGAACGCTCCATCCGTACCATAAATGCCACAGAAGGAGGGCTTTTTATTGAAGGCATGGAACACATACCGCTATGCCAGGTCATAGAAAGTGTGGTTTCTCCCAACCAATCCTATCATCTTCCCCCTACCACTCCCTATGCCCATTTTGAACAAAACTTTCTCTCTATCTTGAAAGAACTTCGTCAGACTCTTGAGATCTTGAAAGTAGCCCTTGCCAGAGACAATCCAGAGGAGAAACTCTTCTCCCTTGTCAAACAGAATCCCCTTTTTGGCAGACTGATAGAAATGACCATGCAGGAAAGTATTCAGAAGCTCCTCTCTTCTCAGTCGGTGGATGAAACACTCCTTTCCCAGCTTCGAAGAGAGATCCGTGAGGGATCAGAGTTTCTCTCCTTTCTCATAGAAAAACGTCTGCTTCTTGAGGAGTCTCTGCATTCATGAGAAAACACAAAGAGATTTTTCTCTATCCCTATCCCAAGAAAAAAATCCAGAAAAGCATTGCTCTCATCTTCCCCGAACGTTATGAGGTGGGAATGGCCTCTCTTGGTTTTCAGGGAGTATATCATCTTCTCCAGTCTTATCCCTTTCTTTCTGTGGAACGATTCTTTTACCAAGGAGAACAAAAGCCTCTTTCCATTGAGACAGGACGGCCTTTAGAAGAATTTGATGTTCTCATGGTAAGTCTTTCTTTTGAATTGGATATTCTTCATCTGATGGAGATGCTGTCCCTCTCAGGTATTTCTCTTGAAAATACCAAACGTTCTCATCCCCCGATCGTCATAGGCGGTATTGGGTGTAGCCTTCTTGCTGGTTATCTCAAACATATTGCCAATCTTATTATCACGACGGATGCAGAATTTGCCCTTCCTCACGTAGTAGAGGCTTTGCTTTCTCATAAAGAGAACTGGTGGAACTTTTGTTTCTCTGATGAGGGCATCTATCGCCCAGAGGATATTACATCCCATCACAAAGCTTTCACATCACACCCTATTGCCACTCCCCTTCACACGGTTATTCTCACCCCAGACAATGAATTTCCCATGAGGGGACTCGTAGAAATCTCAAGAAGCTGTCTGTATCGATGTGGTTTTTGTCTCGTTTCCCATCTCTACGGAGCCTATCAACCCTTTTCAAAAGAGAGTATACTCACCACAGCAACCCTCTATAAAGGAAAGACAAATCATTTAGGCCTTGTGGCTGCTACTCTTACCAATCATCCTGATTTTGAGAGTATTATCGACGAATTAAATCGCATGGGATTTGAGCTCTCTTTTTCTGCCTTTCGTATTGAGACCCTTTCTCCCTCTTTATTAGAAAAGATTATCATCAACGAAAAGAAAACCCTTGTTCTCGCACCAGAAGCCGCCAGCGAAAGACAGAAACGGCTCATTCGAAAGATGATACACAATGAGATATTTTTGGACAAGGTTCGACAGGCTACAGCCATTGGGATCAAACGAATCAAACTCTACTTTCTCATAGGTCTTCCCCAGGAAACAGAAGAAGATCTCAAGGAAATGGTAACTCTCATCAAAGAAATAGTCTCCCTCTCTAAACAGCAAGCCAAAATCTATGGATACACACCAGAGATTATTGTGGATATCAATCCCCTTGTTCCCAAACCCTTCACCGATTTTTCCAATGAAGAAATGGAGGAAGTCTCTCTTCTGAAGAAAAAAATCCTCTTTATCAAACAGAGTGTCCACGGACTCGGAAGAGTTTTTGTAAGCGGTGAAAGTCCCAGACGAGCAAAACTCCAGTACGACCTCGCATGGGGAAAACTCTCCTGGCAAGAAATACTTCAGCTGGTGAGAAAACCAGAGAGGAAATAACAACCTATATTTTTTTTCTCCACTTCCAGAAAAAAGCATAACGGGTCACGATTCTCTTCCAGGAGAAAAAACGTAGCACAGGATCATTTCCACCTGTAAACAACCATCTCTGACAACGAAAAATCCGAAGAATCCCCCCAACAAGACCACGAAAAACCCCATGTCGTCGAATCATCTCTGTAGTATACTCCGAACAAGATGGGTGATAAATACACGAAGGAGGCAAATGAATGGAAATATATCTCTGGTAAAACCGAATAAGGCCTATCAAGACTTTTCGCATACAAGAATTCCTGCCTTCTGGCATGCTTCCAGCAATTCCAGAGAGAGATCCCACAGATCTTTATAAGGCTGATACACCACAAACACAATCCACAAAGGTTGGACAAACTCTTTCTGATGATAACGAAAAAACTCTCTTGCCAATCTTTTCTGACGATTTCGCAAGACAGCCTGACCTGTCTTTTTAGAGACACTGATAGCCACCCGCAGATCCTCTGCAGGAAGAAAAAAAAGGGCACCTCGGGGCATTTTCACCCTGGTACCCTGCCTATACACCAACCGAATAGCCTGCTTTTGCCGCAAACGGCGAGATCCATCCCACTTAAAACTCATCAGAAACCGTGAGTTTTTTTCTCCCTTTGGCTCGACGACGACTCAAGATAGCCCGACCATCCTTTGTTTTCATTCGGGCACGAAAACCATGGGTTCTCCGGCGCTTAATATTACTGGGCTGATAGGTTCTTTTCATACTCTCCCTCTTTGCCTATAATAAAAAAACTGCCGAGACGTGGAATCGAACCACGGACACAAGGATTTTCAGTCCTCCGCTCTACCTACTGAGCTATCTCGGCAGATTCACATCCCGCATTCGGGACTATTATTGTAAGGCAAAATTCTCTCCTTGTCAAGAGAAAAATTCCTCTCCTGCTCAAAAAATTTTCACACCCCAACCAGTTGTCTATAAAGATAGAGAGCAGTATTCTTCTCTTTTGTCCCTTTCACAATAAATCTCCCCTGTCTAAAAACCAGACAAGAAAAACGCTCATACTCCAATTCTACAAAAAAGGGATTGATCCTACGAATACGGGCAAATGCCTTGATTTCCTCTCCATATTGAGAAAGATCAATTTGTCTTTCAAAAGAAGGGGTAATAGCCACAGAGTTCTCCCCACAGGAAACAGCTACCACGAGCTGATGTTTTCCACTTGCATAAGGGTGTTCTTTTTGCAAAAGACAACCGTCAATTTTTTGTATTTTCTTCATCTCTCTTGATTCTTCCCACACAGTACTTTGCTCTGGTGGATTTTTCCAAACCTCTGAAAAAAAATCAAACCAGAAATCAGGAAACTTCTGCCATGTCAGAGCAGGCTTTGGGGGAATATACTTATCATCGCAACCTAAACACCCACTCCCCTTGTCCGAAAGAAAGAAAAGTCTCCATCTCTCCCCTGGCAAAAAAAACCAGCCAGGCTTATGATAAAGCAAAGCCATATCCATAGCAAGATAGCAAGAAAAAAGACTATTGGAAATATGAATAATTCCCTTTGACTCAGACACAAGCCCAGCATAATTATGGGTAAGATACTCCGCAAAAACTCCATCAGCCCACGGAGCCGGTGTAAAAGACTCTGTAGCAAGAACATATTGTGTACCTATAACCTTGAGAGAGGGTTTTCCCAATACTTCCCAGAATCTTTTCTCATAGCCAAGCCCACCAACAAGCACCCAACTCATCTTTCTTCCCTACCGATTAAACCCTACTTTTTTGGCAGAAAGCCCAAGAATAGATTTCATTTCCTTGTCAATAGCATCCAGAAAATCTTTGTGTGTAATGATCTGTTCTACCCCTGTTCTGGCCGCTGCCTTTCGAGCAGCGTTATAAACCACGTTGGCAATAGATCCACCAGCGAGCTCATATTCAGCAAGCTTTCCCAGATCAACGTCTGGGGCCAGTGGCATCTTTTCAGAAATATGAACCTGCCAGAGTTTTAATCGAGTCTCATACTTAGGCACATCAAAGCGGATCTTGATATTGAATCGCCTATTCCAGGCTACATCAAACAGTTCAATCAAGTTTGTTGTTGCAATAAACACACCTTGAAAGTTCTCAATCTCCTCTAAAAGAAGATTTTGCATCTGATTGTACTCCTTATCAGCCGCCTGATGAATCATCCCACGAGAACTCAACAATTGATCTGCCTCATTGATAAAGAAAAATACCGTTTCCTTTGAGTTTTTCACATAATTGTAATACTCTTCAAACACTCGTTTCACATTCTTGGTTGATTCTCCCACAAAAGAACTCACAAGATTAGCTGCATCTACCTTGAAGAGTTTGGCATGGGCTTCACCAGCCAGAGCCTGAGCGGTGATAGTTTTCCCCGTTCCAGATATCCCATAGAGAAGAATCTTCACCGATGAAGCCTCTTTCTGAGCAAGAGATGGTTTAACACCCCATTTTTTGAGGACCTTCATTGTCTTTGTCATATCTACTGCATTGAGAAGTTCCTGCTTCACATCCTCATCGAGAATAATCTTACTCAGATTGATATTTGGCTTAATAATCTCATAAAGAGTTTCTTTTTTCTCTACAGTGATCACAGAAGTCGTATTTTCCTTCTGGACAGGTTCTGGCTCACGAGAAGTTGATTCAAAAAGCCAATCTATGTCAAAAGAAGCAGGTTCTTCTGATTCTTCCTGTGAAGAAGGAAGAACCACAGGACATGTCAATTGACCCTTGAGCCTCTCATTACGATCAAGGAAAAAGTTGATCAATTTATAAAACTCCTCTTTGTTTACCTCAAAGTTTTTAGATAAAATTGGAAATGTCTCATTAAAAGAATTTTGTCTCTCTTCATCTTCCTCTTCTTCAATAAAAAAGTCTCGAGAAACAAAACGTATAAGTCCATTTTTCAAAAACACCCCTTCTGGATGGAAAAATGACAGAATAAGAGAAATCTCCTCCGGCAACACACACAGCATCTGAATAGCATGCTCAATACTCTGCTGTGTATCCTGACGAATAAACACCAGATAGACTAAATAAAAATAAAAAACCCACAAAGGACGATAGGTTTGGAAAAGAGTTGTATACAAGATTCTCACCGAGGCACTCATCATATGAGTAACATATTCAAAATCCTCTGGAGAGATGACATCCATATTTTCTCTCATCGTATCGATCATGGTAGCAAAAGGTTCTTTGTCGAACCATGGTTGGTGAGAAGTCGCAAGAAAAGACTCACTCATCAACATCTTGTAAAACTTCACATGGGAAAAAAACACCTCAATATCATGCAAAAAAGCAGAAAGAGTAATATAACGCCCTTTCTTTATAAAAAAGGGCAAAGAGTTTACCTTTTCTACCGGGAAAAAGCTTTTTACCAACTTTGCATAACCAATCATATTGAGCACTAGCGTATAACGATAAATAGTAGACACATAATCCGAAAAGGAAAAAAACTCATTCATCTGGTTGTCTGCTG
>JBKBIS010000092.1:0-6860 GCA_046294145.1 Brevinematales bacterium
CACAAGATGAAAAGCTACCGTTCCTGCAAAAAGGTAGATACCAAGATCAATCAGAAAGGGAAGCCCTGCAAGAAACCCCAAAAAGAACAATGGAAAAGCCATATAAGAAGAAAACGCAGCAACAGGATATATAAGATTACGGAGAACAAGAGGGAGAAAGGTTCTTGCGTGCTGTACGGCATGTCCTGCCTCGTGAGCTGCCACTCCAATAGCCGCAATGGAGTCGTTTCCGTAGGTGGCATCGGAGAGTCTCAGTACCCTGGCTCTTGGGTCATAATGATCTGTTAACAGGCCAGGCGTGTGTTCTATGACAACATTCTGAATTCCGTGCTGAAGGAGAATCTGATAAGCCACTTCTTCAGCGGTTTTGCCAGAAAAACTGGGTTTTTGGTTGTATCTTGCAAAAGTGGTCTGTACTTTCCATTGTGCCCACATGGCAAAGAGAAGAGCTGGTAAAAGAAAGACCATACTGGGATCATAGAAGAAAGGATACATAAGGACCTCCACTTTGTTTTTTCTATTCAAAGATAAAGAAAAACAAGAGAAAAGTCAAGTGAGAAATGGTGAGATTTGTGGGGGGCAGGGGCTTTTTCAATTGTTTCTCTTGACAATTTGTGGTGATAAAGATACAATATACGTATGGAAAAAAAGATCCTGATTTTGTTTTTTTTGTTGGGATTTTCTGCAGGGTATGGTTTTCAGACAGAGATTTATCTTCTTGAAAAAACTGAAGAAAAAGAACAAATCACCTATATTCGTGGAATTCCTTCCTATCATCTCTCTGGAGGTTTCTTCTTTGCTGGATGGTTCAAAAAAGATCAATGGGTGAGGATAGTCATTCAGGGGCTTGAGAGGGAAGAATTCTATGTGCTTTCGAGTGGTAATCCATGGGTCAGAATGGAAAAAATCTTTTTCTATGATACAAATAATCTGCCCGTTTTGATTGAAAAGATAGCAGAAAAGGATTCATTTTTTCTTCCAGCTGGTCTTTCTTCGGTTGTTCTGGATGTGAAACTTACTGGTACTCCTCTCGTTGTTTCACCTCAGGTGATGGAGGCTCAGACATTTTTTGTGAGAAAGCTGCTTGTTCTGACTCATAGATGGGTGATGGTTGTTCTTTTCTGTCTTTTTCTTGGCTGGTATGGGGTCTGGGCTTTTCGTAAAAGGGATGCTCAGAGTTTATGGAAAGCGATCAATTTTCTTTTTCTGGGAATTCTTACGGCTTTGACTTTGTTTCCTGCAGGATTTAATCTCTCCATCATATTAATTATGATGGCTGTGTTTGGGTTTTCCTGGGTTGGATATCAACTGTTTATGCATGAAGAACTCAGACGCCCAGACATGATAATTCTGCATGGACTTTTTCTTGTTCTTCTTGGGAGCATGTTTATTGCAGCTGTTGTCTGGCCGCTGATTGGTTTTTTTCTTTTTGGTATAGCGATTCATTTCAATTTAATTCTTTTGATTTTTTATTATCAAATTTCTCGGAAGTGGTATTTTTTACCGTGGCATCTTTTTTTTCTTCTCGCATGGATGGCTTTTTTCTGGGAGATGGTGGGGTTGTGGACGCGGTTTTCTCCTTTGAGTCCCTGGATGATTGTTTTTGGGCTTCTGGCTTATCTTTTGGTGGAATGCTGGAAGATGTTTCAAGAAATATATCTTGACAAAAGTCTTTATCAATTTTATCAGAATACCAATCGCCTTCTCAAAGGTTATCTTGCCCAGAGTAATCGAAAACTCCAGGAAACGGTTTTCGCTCTTAAAAAAGAAAGTCAGCAAAAGGCACAACTCGCTCATCTTTATGAAATTCAACAGAGGAAATATCGGGATCTTGTTGAAAACCTTTCTGACTGGATATGGGAGATGGATGAACATCTGGTTATTACCTATACTTCCCCCCGTATTGGGGATTTTACAGGTATTTCACCAGAGAAATTGGTGAAAAAGTCTCTGGAAGTGGTGATTGGCAAGGAGGCTTTTTTTATCCTCAAGCGAGTCATTCAACAACAGGGAGGAAAATTGACGGGGCATCTTCTTTCTCTGCAGGGTAAAGATCGACAGATTCTTCTTGAGGTGGTCGCGACTCCTCTTATGAAAGAGGGGAAAATAGAGGGATATCGTTGTATTGGGCGTGATGTGTCTCAGCTTATTACTATGCGAAGTGATTTATCTACTTATCAGCAGGATTTTTCTCTTTTGTTTGATCATTCGCCGCTTGGTGTGGCTATTGTGGATATGGAAAACATGGTTTTTTATCGGTACAATAAACGTTTTGAAGAGATTTTTCCTTTGAATAACGCTCGTTTTGGGGCTTTTCTGGAAAAAATTGGTGATCCCTACGCCAAAGATATCTATTTTACTTTCAAACATTCTTTGTCTTCTGAAAACGTTTCTTTTTTTTCTTTTTCTCTTCCTTCTTCTTTGAGAAGAAATGATTGCTGGTTGGTGGTGCAGGGGCATAAGCTTTTTTTTAACAATCATGGCTATCTTATTATAACTGTTTTTCCTCCTGAGTTTCGCCTTTTTGAGAAACAGTGGGAGTGGATTGCCTCATGGCCTATTCCTGTGCTGCTTGTAGATAAGTGGGGCAAAATAGTTCTTTCCAACGAGCAGGCGAAGGAGATGTTTTTTTCGTTTTCTTTACCCTCGCCATTGCCAGAAGGGGTTATTTCTATGCCTTATGGGGAAAATGGGACTGTGGTGATTGTGCCTCGTCCCCCCCTGTTATATCTTGTGTTTGGATGGACTCAAAACCATGGTAGTAAGCAGGTGGCAAGAAATCTTCTTCAACGTTTTCCTGTACCATGGGTGGTGTTAAACAGGGATTTACAGGTGGTTGAGTGGCATCCTTCTATTTTTGAGATGTTTCATTTTGGGGTTTCTCATGTTTCTGTCCTTTCTCAAATGATAAGGGAAAGTGGAATTGGAAAGCAGATTTCTTTTTCTTCTCAGCCGTTCCACAGCGTGGTTTCGGCCTATTTTCGTAATAAACAAGAAGAGGTTTTTCACAATGATGTCTATCTCTTTGTTTTTGAAGAGTATGCCATGCTTTTCTTTTTTGAAGTAGGGTTTGCTGCTCCAGAGAAGGATATGATACCTCTCTTTGTCCATCAGATTTCTCTTTTTGTGGAATCTCTGAAGACAATAGAGAAGGATTTCTTGCAGATGGAAGCTAATGTGTCTGTGGTAGATGTTTCTCATTCTCAAAAAACGAGAGCAGATGAACTCTCTTTGCTGACCGAAACAGAGAGAAAGATTCTTTCTTTTCTTGTTCAGGGTAGGACCAATGCAGAGATTGCTCAACTTCAAAATATTTCTGAAGAGACAGTGAAAGGGCATATCAAGCATATTTTCAAAAAACTTGGGGTGTCCAAGCGTTATCAGATTATTCAGCGATATCATGGGCTGGTGTGAAGAGAAAAACTTTTTTGAAAGCTTTTCTTTTTTGCTTTACAATAATATGAAATAAACGAGGAGAGTAGAAAACGATGGTTTCGGTGATTCTTGCAGGAGGGAGTGGAACAAGGCTTTGGCCTTACTCCAGACAAAATTTTCCCAAACAGTTTTTGAGTCTTTTGGGAGAAAAGAGTCTCCTTCAAATGACGGCGGAGAGACTGAACTCTTTGTCCTCTTTGGAAGAAATTTATGTTGTTGCTGGTGAACAGTACAACTTTACGATTCAGGATCATCTTTGTCAGCTTTTTGGATGCCCCTTTCCCAATCTTATTCTTGAACCGATGGGCAGAAATACGGCTCCGGCTATTGCTCTTACAGTGAAGTATTTGTTTGAGAAAGGATATGATCCTGATACAGTGGTGTTTTTCTCTCCTTCTGATCATGTGATTGAGCCTGTGGCTCTTTTTGCTGAAGCCGTACGTTCGGTGGAAAAAGAAGCTCATCATCATATTGTTACCTTTGGGATTGTGCCATCGAAACCGGAAACGGGTTATGGTTATATTGAACTTGGAAAACAAAGGCGGGACAATCTTTATACGGTGAGTCGTTTTGTAGAAAAACCGGATAGGGAAACAGCGGAACGTTATGTGCAGAGTGGACAATACATGTGGAATGCGGGGATGTTTCTCTTTTCCCTGCGAGTGATTATGGACGCTTTTCAGAAGCATATGCCGGAAATCTATCAGGCAATTACGACACAGAGTTATCAGGAAATGATCGAACATTATGCGAATCTTCCCAGTATTTCAATTGATTATGGGGTGATGGAAAAAGCCACCAATATTTTGTGTTGTACACTTCAGATCTTGTGGAATGATGTGGGATCGTGGGATTCTGTATACGAACTTTTCTCACCTGATGAACATGGAAATGCGACTTCTGGAAACGTGGTTTGTTTAGATACAAAAAAAAGTCTTGTTCTTTCCAAGAAACATCTCACCGCTCTTATTGGGGTGAATGATCTTGTGGTTGTAGAGACCGAGGATGCTATTTTGATTGCCAACCGAAATCAGACTCAGAAAGTCAAGGATATGGTTCAACTCCTTGCTTCTCAGAAGCGTCCGGAGGTTACAGAACATGTCATGGTTTATCGTCCGTGGGGATCATATACGGTGCTTGAAGAAGCGGACAGGTATAAGATAAAAAAGATCGTGGTTAATGTGGGAGCTGCCCTCAGTCTCCAGAGACATCAGCATCGTAGTGAACATTGGATTGTAGTGAAAGGAACAGCCCTTGTGGAGATTGATGGTAAACAGCAGTTTGTCCATGAGAATGAGAGTGTGTATGTCCCGAAGTCTGCACTTCATCGGCTTTCCAATCCTGGGAAGATTCCTCTGGAGATGATTGAAGTTCAGAATGGGGAATACCTGGGAGAAGATGATATAGAGCGTGTGACGGACAATTACGGAAGGAAGTAATGAGGGTAAGTCTTTTTTATAAGACGGGTCTCTTGTTTCTTTTTGGCTTTGTTTCGCTCTGGTCGAGGGTCTTTTTTGTGGGGAGTAATCCGTATCTGTCTGTCGTGGCTTTTCCTCAGGATCTAACCTTCTGGGAGAATTCTTTTATTGCGGTGGGGTTTTCGTATCAGAGTCTTCCCTGGTGGGGAGATATAGACAATCCGACGAATCGTCCAAATGAAGGATATACTTCTACGGAAGAGAACATTCAATTTGTGAAGGAAGAAGGAGAGACTGAGAGGTCTTATTTTCAAACGTATGGGGCAACACATCTTTTTGGAGCCAATCTTCAATATTTTGGTAAACAGGGAAAAGATATCTTCTTTTTGGGAAAGTTTGCCTATCAACCGCGATGGATGGTAGTATCTGCAGAGGGGAATCTGCGCGGGGAGACAAATAGTACGTATCATTATATTCCTTTTTCTTATGAGGCATCTCATATCATAAACCAAATACAGCTTGAAGGAATAATAGCTACCAGGCGTAGTGGAATTCCCCTGGGTTTGAAAGTGGGTTTTACTTATGAGAATACAGCGGATTTAAAGCATTCTTTTGAGGCTACGGTTGATGGGACGCACATCATTTCAGAAAGGCTTTTGTGGGGATGGACTACAGTGGGATGTAATCATATCTTTGGTTATCGTTCTATCAATGCGGATGCCTGGTTCCAGGATAGTTTTTTGATAGGACCACGCTGGCAATGGGATATTCAGGGGGGATTGAGCCTCTCAAAGTTTCGTTTTGGAAATAGATTGCGGCTTGTGGGAGCTATCCAGAGGGAATATGAATGGCAGAGAAGCACCAATGTTTCTTCTCTTTTAGAAACAAATTTTTCAGGGAGTTACCGATCTTCTGCCTATCTTGTTAGGACAGATGCGTGGTTGAATCGTACCTATGCCAATATCACCTGGATGGAAAAGGATAACTGGAAGTTTAATACACTTTTCTTTCTGGGAATTGATGGAAGTACTCTTTCACATGTGCTTTCTAACGATACAGATTCCTATGGGTGGGGCAAAACCAAAAGTAAAGGGTTTCTTGTGGAGATGAATCCTAATGTTTCTCTTCAGCCGGCAAAGAATGTTTTGATTGATATGGCTCTTCTTCTCACCGGGGAATGGCACAGAACGGAGAATGTAGGAGAATACTACAATCCTTTCATGAAGGTTTCTCTGGAAAGCTGGCAGGACTCCACGGCTTATGAGGGGCCGGAATATTTCTGGGAGCATTATTCTTATGTGGATATGGTGGCTTTTCATGCAGGAGTGGACCTGATTGGTTATTTCCCTCTTTATGGTTCAAAAACTCGTCAGATGGGACTTGTTTTCAATGTGTTTGAAAATACTCAGTGGACATGGCTTACCAAGTATTATGGTACCAATCGTTTCACTTCGGAGAAGACATATTTTGATATTTCGGCAACAAGAAGAACTCTTCGTCGTGAGATCTGGATTCATACCATGATAGGGGGGCAGTATCGTCAGTCTCCATATAGTGTGCGGATAGAAGTGCTTTCGCCTTTCTTGTATAGTCTTTCTTTTTTTCAGGTTCTGCAAGATGCTCGGGACAATGTGCTTTATGAAGTAAAAAAGACTCAGAACTGGGCTGTCCAGGAGGGATTGGCTATTCGCCTCACGGTAGGGTATGAGTTTTAGAATAATTTGCAAAAAGAGATGGTTTCTTTTATAATTTTTAGCAAATAGGAGAGATATAAGTATTGAGGGAGGAAGACATGAAACCAATGTTTTGGTGCATGCTCTTTGTGGTTTTGGGTACTTTTTCATGTGGAATGAAGAAGGTGGATGTCTACTATCCCAAAATGCACTATACCCCGATGACGCTTGATCAGGCAGATAAAAGGGTAATCTATTTGGAGTGGGGAAATTCTCTTGTCTATGCGGGCAAGATGCAAACCAACACTGAGGTAGTGAAGGGTAAAACCAATGA
>JBKBIS010000093.1:0-6802 GCA_046294145.1 Brevinematales bacterium
GTGGAATTGCGGTGGGAATGGCAGCCTCAGCCGGGATGGGAGCCCTTTCTGAAAATCCTAAAATTTTTGGAAATATCCTGATCTTTGTGGGACTTGCTGAGGGTATTGCAATTTATGGTTTGGTGGTGGCTCTCTTTATTTTGCAGAAGCTTTAGCCGTCTTTGTATGAAAGGAGAAGTAGTTACACTTGGGCACCGGGAGTTTGTTCAGGCGCTGGCGCTTGGTGGGCTTCGAGGTTGGGAGGTGGCTTCAGCCGAAGAAGCCTTAGGGGCCTGGAAAACTATCTTAAAGCAAGAAGAAGTGGTTCTGGTTCTTCTTCCTCTGTGGGTAGAGAAGGCTTTACGCGAAGAGATTTTGGCAAGAAAGATATCAAAAAATCCGCCGCTTGTGCTGGCTCTGCCTGATCCTCTTGAGGGAGAAACGGGGGAGGTTGTGGCTACTCTTTCTGAATATATTCAAACAAGTCTGGGAGTCAAGATTTAGGAGGGAAGATGGCTTTGGATGATATTCTTGTTTCCATCAAAGAGTCCTTTGAAACGACAAAGGATCATCTTCTGTCTCAGGCTGAATATGAGGCTGGACAAATTCTGGCCCAGAAAAAAGCCTCTCTTGAGGAATGGAAAAGAAAAGAGCTTGCCCTCTGGAAAGAAAAAATAGAGAGAGAAACAAAAAATGAGTCTTTGCATGTAGATATTCTTATTGATCAGCAGAAGAAGAAGTATCTCTATGAGGAATCCTTTCGGCTTTTTGAGACAACCATGGATGAAGTTTTTTTTTCTCTTCGTGAAAAAAGAGATGAATATATACACTTTCTTGTAAATTGTATTCAGAAGTCTGCACGAATCTGGGAGACGCAGGAACTTACCATTTTTCTCAATGAGAGAGATGTGTCTTTGTTTGAGGAGATACAAAAGGGCACTGGTCTTGTCTTGACAAAAGAACTCTCTCGTGTTCTTTCAGGAGGAGTGATCTGTCGTTATCAGCAAGAGGAGATTGATTATTCGTTTGAACAGATTCGTGAGGTACTTCGTGGAGAGATGATTCAGTGGATTTATAAACACATAGGAGAGAGTTATGAGTGAGGTGGGGTATGCTAATCCCGGGAAAAATCTTCAGATAATTGTGAATGGAAAAGTATACGAACGTATTCCTGTGAGAACACACGTTGTGATGCCAGGTGAAAATCTTGTTGAGGTAGTGAAAACCTATGCCCTTCCTCTTTTGCGGCCGGGAGATGTTGTGTTTATTACGGAAAAAATAGTAGCGGTTAGCCAGGGGAGAGCCTTTCCTGTGAAGATGATTCGACCGAGAAAACTGGCCACATTTCTCTCTCGTTTTGTGACAAAGACCAGGCATGGTATAGGTCTTGGGATACCTGAAACCATGGAAATGGCTCTTCGGGAGTGTGGAGTGTGGAGGATTCTTTTGGCGGCGGCGGTGGCAGCTGTTACCAAACCACTTGGGAGAAAGGGGGATTTTTATCGTATCGCTGGTTACAAGGCCTCTTCTATTGATGGGCCTACTCCCAATACTATTCCTCCTTATAATGAGTATGTGGTATTGGGACCAGATAAGCCAGATGAGGTGGCAAAAGAGATAAGCGAACAGATAAATGTGCCGGTTCTCATCGTTGATCTCAATGATTTAGGGGGAAGGATTCTTGGGGTCTCAGATAGGAAAATGGACAAAGACCTTTATTACACTATCCTGAGGGATAATCCCCTTGGCCAGTCCAGGGAACAAACACCTATAGGAATTATTCGTGAGGTAAAATAAAGAGGGAAGTATGGGACATGCCTATTGTGGAAGGGTGACCAGGGTTAATGGTCCATTGGTTTCTGTTCATCTTGAGACGGGCCTTCAGATGATGGAAGTGGTGTATGTCTCTGAATTTAGGCTTGTTGGAGAAGTGCTTCATATCAGGGGGGAGGAGGCTGTTGTTCAGGTATATGAGGATACATCAGGGGTGAAACCGGGGGATGAGGTCTGGCATTCTGGACTTCCACTTTCGGTGGAATTGGGGCCTGGACTTATTGGTAATGTGTTTGATGGGATTCAAAGGCCTCTTGAGGAGATAGCAAAGATTTCGGGTATTTATATTGGGCGTGGTATTAATGTTCCTGCTCTTTCAAGAACCAGAAAATGGGAGTTTTTCCCCAAGGTGGGCGTTGGACAAAGGGTTGGTGGTGGAACTGTGCTTGGCCATGTTCCTGAGACGCCCCTTGTGGAACATAGGGTTCTTGTTCCTCCCCGGCTGGAGGGTGAAATTGTCTGGATAGCGGAGGCCGGACAGTATACAGTGGAGGATCCTATTGCCGAGATCAGACTCTCTCAGGGGGTGATAGAGAAGCTTTTTCTTTTTCATCGATGGCCGGTGAAGATTCCTCGCCCGGTAAGAAAGCGACTGGATACTAAAGAGCCACTGCTGACAGGACAGCGAATTGTGGATATGTTTTTTCCCCTGTCAAAAGGAGGAACAGCCGCTATTCCTGGTGGTTTTGGAACTGGCAAGACAATCACCCAGCATCAATTGGCCAAGTGGGCTGATGCGGATATTATTTTGTATATTGGTTGTGGGGAACGGGGGAATGAGATTACCGAGGTGCTTGAGGATTTTCCAAAGCTGATTGATCCTAAAACCAATCGTCCTTTGATGGAACGTACTATTGTGATAGCCAATACCTCAAATATGCCTGTGACGGCTCGAGAGGCTTCGATTTATACTGGTATTACATTGGCTGAGTATTATCGGGATATGGGTTATGATGTGGCACTGATGGCTGATTCTTCTTCCCGGTGGGCTGAGGCACTTCGTGAGCTTTCAGGCCGACTTGAAGAAATGCCAGCAGAGGAAGGTTTTCCAGCCTATCTTGGATCAAGACTTGCCGCTTTTTATGAGCGGGCAGGGAATTTTGTGACGCTTTGTGGAGAAGAGGCTTCTATTAGTGCTATTGGGGCAGTATCTCCTCCGGGTGGTGACTTCTCTGAACCGGTGACACAAAATACTAAACGTTTTGTTCGCTGTTTCTGGGAACTTGACAAGGCTCTTGCCTCCAGTCGGCATTATCCTTCTATTAACTGGATGCGAAGTTATAGTGAGTATGCGGAGGAGTGTGAAGAATGGTGGGTAAATCGTGTGGATCCGGAGTATCGGACTATTCGATTGGAGGCGTATGGTATCCTCCAGAAAGAGGATAAGCTTCAGAAGATCGTCAAACTCATTGGTCCTGATGCCTTGCCGGATACGGAACGGCTTTATCTTGATATTGCCCGTCTCATCAAAGTGGGATTTCTTCAGCAGTCTGCCTATGATCCGGTGGATACCTATTCCACACCGGAGAAACAGATTGCGCTCCTTCGGCTTATTCTTGATTTTAAACGCAAGGCGGAGGAACTTGTGAGACAGGGTGTTCCTCTTTTTAAAATTCGTGAAATGCAGAGCTTTAGCGATATTATGAGAGCCAAGCTCACGGTTCCCAATGAGGATTTGTCTGGTCTTGAGCGATTGAGACAGGCTATGGAACAGGAGTTTGCTCAGATAGAAACGGAATATCTATAGAGAGGCCTCGTATGAGAGAAGCACGGAGAGAATATGTTGGTGTTCAGGAAATCAATGGCCCTCTCATGGTAATACGGGGAGTGCCCGGGGTAGGATATGATGAGCTTGTGGAAATTAAGACCCAGGATGGTAGTCTTCGTCATGGAAAGGTTCTTGAGGTTTCCCATGAGGCTATTCTTGTTCAGGTTTTCGAAGGAAGTACGGGGATCAATCCGAAAGAAACCAGGGTTCGTTTTGTGGGGAAACCCCTTAAAATTCCTCTTGCTGAATCTATGCTTGGGCGAGTTTTTAATGGGGTGGGACGCCCCCTTGATGGGATGGGAGATGTGGTTCCAGAGATGACCAAAAATGTCAATGGAGAACCGTTGAATCCTGTGGTCAGAGCCTATCCTCGGGAGTATATACAAACAGGGATTTCAGCTATAGATCTTATGAATACTCTTATTCGTGGACAGAAGCTTCCTATTTTTTCAGCAGCAGGATTACCGCACAATCTTCTGGCTGCCCAGATTGCTGCTCAGGCGAAACTGCCTGGTGAGGAGAGTGGCAATTTTGTTGTGGTTTTCGCTGCTATGGGTATCAAATATGATGATGCCTCGTTTTTTATCAAGCGTTTTGAGGAGTCTGGAGCCAAAGCTAATGTGATTCTTTTTCTTAACTTGGCAAGCGATCCCCCGATTGAGCGTATTATTACTCCTCGTGTGGCTCTCACAGTGGCGGAGTATATGGCGTATGAAAAGGGAAAGCATGTCCTTGTGGTGATGACTGATATGACGAATTATTGTGAGGCACTGCGAGAGATTGCCAATGCGAGGGGTGAGGTTCCGGCACGCAAGGGATTTCCTGGCTATATGTACAGTGATTTGGCCACCTTGTATGAGAGGGCAGGAAGGGTGAAGGGGAGATCGGGTTCTATCACCCAGGTGCCTATTCTTACCATGCCAAATGATGATATTACGCATCCTGTGCCGGATCTGACAGGGTATATCACAGAGGGTCAGATTGTACTGAGTCGAGAATTGTATGCGAGGGGCATATATCCACCTATTGATATTTTGCCGTCTCTGTCTCGTTTGATGAAGGATAGTATTGGGGAAGGATACACACGAGCGGATCATCCCCATCTTTTTATGCAACTCTATGCCAGTTATGCGAGGGTGAAGGAGGTGCGTTCGATTGCCTTCATCGTGGGCGAAGATGAGCTTTCCCCGGTGGACAAGGCATATCTTCGTTTTGGTGAAGTTTTTGAGAGGTATTTTATCGGCCAGGGCTTCTTTGAGGATAGAACAATGGATCAGAGTCTTGCCCTTGCCTGGGATATTCTGTCGCTTCTGCCACGTGCAGAACTCACCAGTATGAAACCTGAGGAGATTGAGAAATATTATAAACCACCTGTAGAAAACTCCGAGCAGATAAGAGAAGGGGAGGAAGTGGGTGCGTTATGATATAGCCCCGACCAAAACAACGTTGTTTGACTACAAGGAGCAACTTTTGTTTTCGCAGGAGGGGAGAAATCTTCTTGAGGAGAAGCGAGAAGTATTGGTGATGCAACTTCTCTCTCTCCTCCAGACCTATAAGCAAAAACGGCATCTTCTGGAGGAGAAGTGGGGGAATTTTTATCAGGAGTTTTTGCTTCTCAAAACACTCTCAGGAGAAGAGAGTGTAGTAGAGATGACCTGCGTGGATGTGGTGCATCCCCTGTCCACTGTGGAGATGACAGAAAAAACGTTGATGGGGGTTGTGCTCTCGTCTCTGAAACCTCTTTTGAAAAAGCAGGTAGCTGTCAAAAATTTTCTCTCTACGAATGTTTTTTATGATGATCTTTATCTTCAATTTCAAGAGCTTTTTGCCCTGCTTTTAGAGGTATCGGAGCTTGAGTCGGCTGTCTGGAGATTGGCCAGTGAGATTCGGCGAACACAGCGGAAGGTGAATGCTCTTGACAATATTTTTATTCCAGAGTTCAAAGAGATTGTCAAGTTTATTGCTGATACACTTGAAGAGAGGGATAGGGAAACTCTTTTCCAGATGAAAAAGGTGAAAAAGTCTCAGGGAGGTGGACCATGAAACGTTTGTATATTTCCATGAACCAGACGGAGAGTCGATTGTATCATGGTCTTCCGGTTTTTGTGTCTTTTGCAGAGAAAATGGGTATGGTAATTGTAGGGGTTTTCGTGGTGGATAGGGAATCTCTTCTTAAGTTAGAGAGGTATAGGATTTTTGTGAGTGATGAAGTATCGCATCTTTCGGAGGGGTTAGTAAAAGAGGGAGAAAAACGTTGTGGCAAACTTCAGCATCTTTGTGAGGAAAAGGGTGTAGAATTTTATGCTGTAGTTTTAGAGGGTGATCCTCTTCATGATTTTTTGCGTTATGTCAATGAGGATGATTGTGAGGGAAAAATAATAGGGGTAGTGCGAAGGGGATGTGGGGCTATGTTTAGGGATATCTTTGATCCCCTTTCTCGGCAGATCCTTTTAGAAACGTCACACCATGTTTTTGTCGTAGGGGTTGAGTATGAAGGAAGCCATTGAGAAAATCCTTGAGCTTGAACAACGGTATCAGGAGAATTTAGAGGGAGCGAAGAGAGAGGCTGAAGAAATTATTACAAAAGCGAAGAAAGAGGCTCTGGAAATGGAGGATGTCTATAGGAGAGCTGTAGAAGAGAAAAAGAAGTCTGATAGAGAAGAACTCCGCAAGACTTTAGAGAGTTATGCTCAGAAACAACAGAAACAGGCTGAGAAGGAGATGGAGTTGATTCAGAAAAAATTGGTTTTGCTGCGAGAACCTCTTCGACGGGAAATAGAAAAAAGACTCTGGGAGGAGTAAACGTGGCCTATCATGGAGCCACCTATGCCAAGGTTTTGCGCTGGTTGTCGTTTTTTGAGGGAAGAAAGGACCTGGAGTTGCGGTGGGGGCTTTCTTTTGATGAATTTCTTCAATCGTTTAATCTTCCACATAAGGGGCGTATTACTGAGGAAACGATACTGGATATAGAAAGAACCATTCATCAGGAGAAGATAGGGCTTATTCTTAGTCTCATGCGTTATGAATCAAAGAGGACACAACGGGTTCTTCAAGTGTATCTTCGTCGATATGAGATCAAGAATTTAGTGAATCTTGTGCTATCTCTTCTTTATCATCGTCCTGTGGCTTTTCTCTATGAGTTGGGCAAGGGATACCGTATCCAGCCACCTTTTATCACGGAGATCAAGGAGTTAAAGGATCTTCAGTCGTTTTTGATTCATA
>JBKBIS010000094.1:0-6700 GCA_046294145.1 Brevinematales bacterium
CTCCAAAGGATGGCTTCTTTTCTTTTGGTATAGATTTGTCCTC
This sequence comes from Brevinematales bacterium, assembly GCA_046294145.1. Lineage (GTDB taxonomy): Bacteria > Spirochaetota > Brevinematia > Brevinematales > Thermospiraceae > Thermospira. The sequence continues at coordinate 44 of JBKBIS010000094.1, forward strand.
TCTTTTGCTTTTCAAATACTCACACACGTTTTGTGTTCTTTTTTTCTGGCAAAGAGATGCGAAAGAAGAAGCTATAGGTTCTGTGAGGTTTCGTAAGCTTCTTTGTACTGAGGATTTTTTTCTAAAAATTCTTGAATCTTCTGGTAGTGGTCGAAACTGTACTGGTTATATATGTCTTCAGTTATGCCAAGGCTCTGAAAAAATTCCTCACGCTTGTTTTGAAGATAAAGGTACGCATCTTCGTCAGAGATATTTTCGTTGGTGTTGGTGTTTTCAGCAAGCCATTTTTTCTGCTCGTAGTTGAGAAGAATAGTCACTTCCCAAAATACTTGCGGAGAATTGAGAACAATCTTGTCTCCCGGTCGAATCTTGATGAAATCAGGTATCTGTGCGGATGTTGTTGTTTTGACTTCATCGGGTTCTTCTTGAGCCTCTTTTTTCTTGGGGGTGCAACCCACGAAAAGGGACGCAATAATAACCCACAATACATACTTTTTCATATTGTACCTCCTGATTTTTAGTATATCATACTTTGAAAGAAAATGCAAATTGAGAGGATGAGATTGAATGGTTTTGACTTTATTTTGTTTGACATTCCTGAGGGTTTTTCTTATAATGAATCTCTAAGGCTAAGGGAAGAACGGTGAAAGTCCGTCGCGGTCCCGCCGCTGTAACCGGGGACGAAATCTCATCTATGCCACTGGGAAACTGGGAAGGCTGGGAGAGTAGGAGGATCCGGGAGCCAGAAGACCTGCCTCATGGGGTATTCTTTTCTCCGGAAGAGGGAAAAGGTACGTCGTGTGTGGTTTTTGCGTATTAGACCAGAATACTCAAAGAGTGGTGAGAATGAGAGGAAAAGGCGTGCTTTGTACGTATGCGGCTTTGTGATGATTTGTGTGGCTGGATTTTGATGAAAAGAAGGTATATTTTTTATTCTCTTTTGAGAAAATGCTATAGGTAGGGAGGAAAGAATATGAGAAAGTGGGTTCTTCTTGGTTTGTTGGTGGTGGTCTATGGGTATGGGCTTCGGATTGTGACGCTTGGACCAAGGCTTACTGAACAGGTGTTTGAACTTGGCTATGGGCAGGCTATTGTAGGAAATACTATTTACTGTACCAGGCCGGCAGCTGCTCAGAAGATCCAGAAGGTAGGCAATGTGATCGAAATCAATGTAGAGGCTATTGCTGTGCTTCAGCCTGATCTGATTCTGGGGACTGATTTGAATGATCCAAGACGTATAGAAAGACTGAGGCAGCTTGGTTTCAAGGTGGTGATTTTTCCTCAGCCTGCAAATTTTGAGGGGATCTGTCAGGAGTATGTAGAGATTGGCAGGCTTCTTGGCAAAGAAAAAGAAGCTACTCAGAGGATTACTATGCTCAAAAAAGAGGTGGAAAAGATAGCCTCTCAGACAGCGAAAGGGCCTCGTCGTCGGGTTTTTTTCCAGATTGGTATTAATCCCCTCTGGACTTTACCAGATCGGTCCTTTATGCAGGATTACCTGAGATATGCCAATGTTATCAATATTGCTACCAATGTGGGATATGGTCAGATAAGCCTTGAACAGGTGGTGGCATCTGATCCAGAGGTTATTCTCATAGCTCTTATGGATAGTGAGGCAAAAGAAGCTATGGCTGTGTGGAAAAACTATCCTTCTCTTAGTGCTGTGAAACGAGGACATGTGCATCTTATTGATACCACTATGGCAACCAGCCCTACTCCAGCCACTTTTGTAGCTATTTTGAAACAGGTTGTATCAATGACTAGGTAATATGAGGCAATACTGGAAACGTTCTCTTCTGTCTTTTGTTGTGACTATAGCTCTTCTTGCAGGAGGGAGTATTCTCTCTCTGGGATGGGGACCAAGCAGGATGTCTTTTCAAGAAGTGGTGACTATCCTTGGTGGGGGAGGAGAGGGGCTTTCTCGTGATATTGTATGGAAGATCAGACTTCCTCGCTGGACATTGGGGCTTGCTGTGGGAGGGGCTCTTTCTGTGGCTGGTGGAATCTTCCAGTCTCTTTTTGCCAATCCTCTTGTTGAACCCTATACGCTTGGTATTTCAGGTGGGGCTACACTTGGGGTATGTCTTGGGCTTGTGGTGGGAAAAATGCTTGGCTATCAGGGTGGAATTTTCTGGTGGAGTTTGGGTGGGGGGCTTGGTTTTATGGGAATCCTGTATGGATTGAGTCGACGGCGTATCTTTTCAGGCTCTACCCTCCTTTTATCTGATATGCTTCTCTTTGGGCTTATGCTTTCGTTTCTTTCGTCTGGTCTTGTGATGCTTTTTCTGGCTCTGGCAAGAGCAGCTGATTTGCATCAGATTGTTTTCTGGACCATGGGGTCTCTTGAGCAGGGGGGTATGGTAAAACCAGCCTTTGTCTGGTTTGTGGTGTTGGTGGGAGTGGGGATAGTGTGGCTTTTTTCTCGTGAAATGGATGCTTTTCTGCTTGGAGAAGAAGAGGCATGGTTTCTGGGGGTGTCTGTACACAGTATGAAAAAGCTTTTCTTTTTTGTAGGGGTGGTACTTACATCGTTGAGTATTGCCAGTGCTGGTCTCATCGGGTTTGTGGGACTTCTTGTGCCGAATGTATATAAACGTCTTTTGCCTTTGAGACACAGGATTCTTGTGCCTTTGTTTTTTTTAGGGGGAGGGGGATTTCTTGTGCTTTGTGATTTTCTTGCCCGAGTGGTAATCGCTCCCCTGGAACTTCCTGTAGGGGTGATTACGGGTATCCTGGGTGGGCTTCTTTTTTTGGTTATGCTTTTTCAGGAGAGGAGGGGATGAGTCTTCTGGTTGTGGAAAGGCTTTCTGCTGGCTATGGGGAAAAGCCTGTTATTCATGAGGTGTCTTTTGAGGTGAGAGAGAAAGAGATCTTTGGGATTATTGGGCCAAATGGAAGTGGAAAGTCTACCTTGATTCGGACGATAGCGGGAGCGATGGGATACAGGGGAGATATTTTCTATCGGGGGGAGAAGGTCTCTACGTTTTCTCGTCGCAGGATGGCAAGGATTATGGCTGTCGTGAGTCAATCTCCCTCTCGGCCGGGTATGGACGTTTTTTCCTATTTGTCAATGGGGCGTTATCCTTACCATGAGGTGTGGGAGTTTGAGATTTCGAAGGAGGAGAAAAGATATATTGTCAAAAGAGCGGAAGAATTTGGAGTAGATGGTCTTCTTGAAAGAAGGCTTTCAGAGCTCAGTGGTGGGGAGTTTCAGATGGTGCAGATTGTGCGTGCCCTTATTCAAGAGCCTGAGATTCTTCTCATGGATGAACCAACAGCTCATTTAGATATTTGTCATCAGGTGAGGATTCTGGACTGGCTAGAAACTATCAAGGAAAGGATAACAGTGGTTATTGTTTTGCATGATATCAATCTGGCTGGATTATACTGTGATAGGGTTATGATGCTTTGTAAAGGGCAGGTAGAGGTAGTCGATGTACCGGATGTGGCGCTTACCTATGAGAGGATTGAGCGTGTTTTCGGAGTGCCTGTGGTGGTATATCCTTCACCTGTTGGCAAGTGTCCACATGCGTATTTAGTACCGGCGCGGTTTTTAAGGGAGTAGAGGATGGGAAAAATTATTTTGATAACGGGAGGAAGAAGATCCGGGAAAAGTCAGTTTGCTGAGAAATATGCTTTGTGTTTATCTGAAAATCCTATCTATCTTGCTTCTGGGGTAGCTGTGGATGAGGAGTTTTCTCGTAGGATTGAATATCATAGGGAACATCGGGATAAGCGTTTTCAGACAAGAGAGGAACCGCTTGAGGTGAAAAAAGTGATAAACTCACTTGGGCAACCTCATGTTATTCTCTGGGAGTGTCTTACCATGTGGCTTTCAAACTGTTTTCATGCAAAGGGATGGTTTTTTTCAAGAGATGATGAGGAAAATGGTGAAAAAGAATTGGGTGCGGTGGTTTCTTTGGTGCGTATGAATCACCATACCTTAGTGGTGGTGACGAATGAGATCGGGCTTGGGGTTGTGCCTGGTGATGCAGTTTCCCGAAGGTATAGTGATGTGTTGGGACGGTACAATCAGTATGTAGCTTCTGTAGCTGATGAGGTGTATTTTCTTGTGAGTGGGATCCCCTGGAGGTTAAAGTGAAAGCTTTTCTGGCGGCGCTTTCTCTTTTGACGGTTTTTCCCTTGAAGGTGAAAGAAATTCCACCAGTAGGAAGGGTGGTGGTGTTTTTCCCTCTTGTGGGGGCTTTGTATGGAGGATTTGTGGTAGGCTGGGTGGTTCTTGGAACTCTTCTCCATATCCCTCAGAGCATGATAGGGTGCGGAATGATAGCACTTCCTCTTTTTGTGAATGGTTTCTTTCATTTCGATGGCTGGTGTGATACGTGGGATGGGTTTTTGCCCCTGGCCTCTCAGAAGAAGCGTCTTGAGATAATGAAGGATAGTCGGGTTGGAGTATTTGGTCTTGCCATGGGAGTGATTCTTCTTCTTTTTCGCTATAGTTTATATCCTCTGGTTATTCCCCATCTCTGGGGAATAGAGTTTTCGTGGATACTATCAAGATCGGCTATGGTATGGATAGGCTATAAAGCATCCTATCCAAGAGAAAAGGGTACTGCTTCTTTTCTGGTGGGGCAGGTGCCTCCATGGGCTTTCTGGGGGGTGGGGCTTGAAGTGTTGATGGTGACTCTTGCTCTCACGTGGATAGTGGGGAGTGTGAAATTTTTTCTCTCTCTGGCAATTTGTTTTGTAGTTACATGGGGGATGAGAAAACTTTCCTTCTGCAAAATCGGTGGGATTACGGGGGATGTCATAGGGGCAGTGGCAGAGATGGTAGAGATTCTCTCTCTTTTAGTATGGATGGGTGGCTTATGAAAACCGTAGAAAGACTTTTGCCAGGAAGAAGGATTGGTACAACGTCTTATATTTTCCCTGCTGGAGAAACGGCAAAGGAAAGTTATGAAAAAAATATAGAACTTTTAGCTCCTCATATTGGGATAATTCAGCTTCTTCTTTTAGGAAGAGATTATGGGGATATATGGCAGGATAAAGCCTGGCTGAATTCTCTGGTCCAGATGAAACTGGAGTATGGGCTTGATTTTGTGGTGCATCTGCCTCTTGATTTGCATATCTGGCCAGATATGAATGAGAAGCATTTTGCAATTATGAAAAAACTTCTCGGAAATCTTGAGTCTCTTGAGCCTTCTGGATATGTGCTTCACTTAGAGAAGAGTGATGGGCTGAAGGCAGAAAGATATATCCCCTGTCAAAGGGATAAGGAATTCTTTGGAAGGTTGATGGATCGACTTGCTTCTCTTGGGAAGTATCCTTTCCTTTTTGAAAATACGCATTATGATCTTTGTTTTTTTGCTGAGGAAATTTATGCGTCTCCTTTTGGTGTGTGTTTTGATATTGGGCACTGGTGGCTTTTGGGTAGGAAGGGAGAAGATTTTTTTCAATCCTTTCAAAACAGGATAAGGTTGGTTCATGTTCATGGTATACAGGGGGAAAAAGATCATCAGTCTTTGGCAGTCTTGTCTTCAGAACGGTTGCAGCAAGTGCTTTCTTTTGAAAAACATGTGCCATTGATTATAGAAGTGTTTTCTCTTGCTGATCTTGTTTCTTCCCTAATTATTCTCAAAAGTATGGAGAAGGAGGTAAAATAAGAATGTGGGCTTATGAAAATAGGGAATGGTTTTCTCGAGCGCGACAGGCGATGGATAACAAAACAAAACCACTGGGGTCACTTGGTCTTCTGGAGGAAATGGCCTGTCGTTTAGCGGCTATTCAATCGTCTCTGCAACCTTCTTTGGAGAAAGTGCTTGTGGTGGTTTTTGCTGGTGATCATGGGATAGTGGAAGAGGGTGTATCTCTTTATCCTCAGGAGGTTACTTGCCAAATGGTTTTGAATTTTCTTCGAGGGGGAGCGGCTATAAATGTTCTGGCCAGACAGGTGGGTGCGGAACTTCTTGTAGCCGATATGGGGGTAAAAGGGATTTTGCCATCTCATCCTCAGCTTCTTCCTTTCAAAATTCGGGAGGGAACGAGAAATTGTTTGTATGAGAATGCCCTGACACGTGCTGAAGTGGAAGAGGCTATCGAGAAGGGGCGGGAAGTGGCCCTTCAGTATGGGAAGGAAAAGGATCTTTTGATTGCGGGCGAGATGGGTATCGGAAATACCAGTAGCGCATCGCTTGTTCTATCGGCTTTGTTTGATATATCCATAGAAGATATGGTGGGAAAAGGAACAGGGGTAGAGGGAGAAAGATATGAGCATAAAAGAAAGGTGCTTGCGGATGTGTTTCATAGGAGAGAATGGAAGCGAAATGACCCATTCTCAATTTTAGAAGCCTTTGGAGGGCTGGAAATAGCTGGTATGGTGGGTTTTTATCTTGGGGCAGCTTCTCTTGGCAAGGCATTTGTGGTGGATGGGTTTATTTCTACAGCTGCTTTTGCTGTAGCCTCGTTTTTGTTTCCTTCGGTGGTGGAATATGCCTTTCTGGGACACCTCTCTGAGGAGAAAGCTCACAGGCTAGTAGTTGAAAAGCTGGGAATGAAACCAATTCTCTCTCTGGGTATGAGATTGGGTGAAGGAACAGGTGCTGTTCTTTCTGTTCCTATCTTGCGTGCGGCGGTTCTTCTTTTGAGAGATATGGCTTCTTTTGAGGAAGCGGGCGTTTCAAAAAATATATGAGAAAC
>JBKBIS010000095.1:0-6692 GCA_046294145.1 Brevinematales bacterium
GAAGAAATTCTTCTTGTACCTTTCGCTGTCTCACCTTCGCCTGAAGATCTCTATACTCCTGTTTTAACGCATCAAGTTCAAACCTTGCCTGAGAAAGAGCATCCTGACTCTTTGCATAATTTTCAAGTATCTCCTTGAGGTTTAAATCCTGAAAATCCTCTACCTTTACCTCAGTGGTAACAACATGTTCACGATACCATCGTGCTACAAAAAAACTCAAGGCTAATACCACTCCACTCACCAGTACAATAGTCAAATAAAGAAGATAGGGACGATTTTTTTTCGTCCGAGCAAATTCCTCTTCAAGAATATAGAGTGGTGGCTTCTCCGCTTCATGGCTAATATCTTCTGCCAAGAAAAATGACTTTGGATCCACTATCCATTGATTTATTTGCTTGTCATGGTCCATATTCCACTCCATCCTCTTGGTGGTTTTTTGCCCTCTATTCTCTCAAGAAACACAGCCGCACACGGCAACGATATCTGACGGTACCACTCTTCTGCCTTTTCCCACTCTCCTGCATAGTAAGCTTGAAGGGCTTTCTCAAAAATCTTGATCTCCTGTTCTCTTTTTTCATCTATCTGAGAACGAAAAAGAGGCCAAAAAATACGCTTACCCTCTGTTTTCCCCTTGACCTGCACCTGATCCAGTTCTACAAAGAGAAACTCTCCCCCATATCCATTCCCTTCAACATCCTGCTTCACATACTCTGAACAAATCACTGGAACCCCATACACACGAGTAAGACCCTCAAGTCGTGAAGCAGAGTTCACATTATCACCGATAACGGTATTTGTCATTCGCTCATAGGAACCAATATTTCCATAGAAAACCTTTCCTCCATCTATTCCAACCCCTACCTCAAGTATCACTGCCTTGAAAAGCCTTTCTTCATCTTCTGTAAAGGATTGTTTAAGCTCAAGAAGCCTTTGTTTTTTCTCCTGCATTTTGTCTCTCAAAGATTGAGCTACCCGCTGAATACCATACGCTGCCTGAAGAGACTGATAGGATTTGTTTTTTCCTCCTTCTAACACACCAAAAACCGCCAGAAGAGCATCTCCTATGATAGAACCAATAATCCCTTCACGATTTAAAACCTCACGAATAGCTCTGTCATAATGGAGGTTCAGAAGCTTGATAATATCCGTTCCCAAAGTCTCTGTAATAAAAGTAAAACTCTTAATATCAGAAAATAACACCGTCAGTTCCCTTTCCCTGCCCTCAAGACGGACTTCCTTTTCCCGATAAGCCTGAAGGGCAATATCCTTGTTAACAAATTTACGAAAGATAAAAAGAAGATTATTCACTGTACTGGAAAGAGAATTAAAAGCCACACCCAAAAAGGTGATATCATCATTTGAGGCTCCCCGAAGATCAATAATATCCAGCTGTTGTTCCTGAGTCATTTTGAGAATACTTTCTGTTATCACCTGAAGATATTTAGTGGCTGATCTGATCAGACGAAGCCCAACCCACGTGAGTAGAAGAGAAATAGCAACAATCAAGCCTAACACAATCCAGAAAATCTGCCTCGACCTGGCATAAAATTCCTGAAGCTTCTCTCCCCGAAGAAGAAAAGCCTTCCAGCGAGGATGATATTTGTACACAAAAACGTAGTCTTTTCCCTCTGCTCGCACGGAAAGAAATCCATCATCCATTCCCTGATTCTGACGTTGAATCAGGTTGTCAAGTACCTCTTTCCCAACAACCTCCGCCCCACTTCCTGCAGACACTATCACTTCCCCCACTGTATCCACCAGAACAAAAAAAGATCCCCTGTTTTTGAAGGTCATGGCGGCTTTGTTTGTGAGGGCTTTTTTAACCTGATCAAGGTCTTTTTGAATTTCATAAATTTCATACTGATTGCCAGCATAGGTATAGAGTTCTTTGAGATTTTCTACAAGAAGAAGCCTCAATTGTTCCACCAATGCTTCCTGATGAAGGGTAAGATTTATATAGTTTGTAGCAAAGTTTGATACCAACATAAATACTGAAAAAATCAAGGCTATCCGAAGAGCAAACGGCACAATACGGGTTTTCCCCACCTTGCGCAAAGGTTTGTCGGCCATACAATCCCCCTTTTCTCGAATAAAGTATACATCAAAAACAAAGAAAATGCAAAAAATCGAGATTTCATCCATCTCTCACTCATCCAAAAAAACCTTGTTTTATGAAAAAAAGAACACCGCACATTCACGCAAGCCATTCAAAGAAAATAATTTCCCAATCAATGATGAAAAAGCAATCGAAAAAGTTTTGTTCTCTACTTTCCTCAAAATAAATTACTATAATTCATTGCATAGAATAGAAATAAATACCCATTATTTGAAAAAAGGAGAGAGCTATTCTTGTCTCCCCAAAAAATCTCTCATATTCACACGCATAAGAGATTCTTTTTCTTTTCTTATCTATTAGTGGTAAGGTTGGTATTGGTCAAAACCGGATTGGTAGAAGTATTGGTAAGCCGTGTCACATCAATGCCCAAAGTCTGGAGGGCGTTCTTGGCCTCTTTACGCACAGAAACTTCAGGATCATAAAGGGCTTTGTACTTCAGTATCTCAATAGCCCGCGTTTCTTTTATTTTGGCAAGTGTCTTGATGGCCTCCGTTCGAAGAAGAATATTATCCGAGCGGGTATACTGGATAACCTTTTCTCCTACCTGTGGACCAGAAAGAAAAGCCAATCCAGCAAGTCCCCACACCCTGACATTGACATCCTCTTTCTCGTTATCAATCAAGGGTGTCAGGATATCAAAAGCCTCAGCCACCTTCGTTTTTCCCAGAGCATAAGCACTATACATCCGCACTTCTTTGACCTCTGCAGGATCATTGATAAGCATCTTCAAAAGTTCTATACTTGATTTTCCTCCAATACTTCCAATGGCTACAGCCGCTGCTCCTCGTACCTCTTTAGTATACTGATAATTCGACAAAATCCCAAGTACTGTTGACTCTGCAGGTTTATACTCCAGTTCTCCCAGAGCTCGAAGAATCGTAGCCACCAAAAAACTTTCTTTAGTATCTTCAAGCCGATTGGTAAGATGAGAAAAAAGATAAGGAGCAGCTGATCGTATCTGAAGTTCACTACATCCAAAAGCAATACGGCGCAAAACCTCACTATTGGTTTCCTTCTGCACTGCCTGAACCCACGGCTCCTGATTGGAAAGTTTGAGTTCTATCATTGCATAGGCAGCTTCTCCACGAACATTTGGATTGTCGTCATTAGCCAGAGACTTCATAATCAAATCATAACCCTCCACTGCCTTGTTATCCTTGATGGCTTTGATAACCCCAATTCGCTGAGAAGAAATACCGTACTGCATGGTTTTCTGCCACTGTTCCAAAACCCTTGGATCCACTGCAAAAACAAACGAAAACACAAAAAGACTCAAGAGAAAAATCTTATATCTTTTCATGAGTCCTCCTCATTTATGTATCGGAAAAAAAGAAAAAAAATAGAGAAAAAAGACCTTTTTCGAAAAAAATGCTTCTTTGTATATTTTGTTCTTTCCTATCAAATAGGGCTTTTTCTCATAAGAAAAGGAATAATCTGATATCCACTTTTTTCAAATACACGTACATTAACTACTTGTTTTAAAAAGAAATAAATCACTTTTTTTTGAAAAAAGGAGAGACCTTTTATCCCTTCCATAACCTCCAGTCCTTTCCTTCCCGAAACCACAAACATTCTTCTGACAACTCCCTTTTCATTTAAAAATCACTCCCGTCTTTTCATAAAAGATAAGAAAATCCATCACAGCCATAGACAGAGAAAGACTATCCGCCCATCTTCCCAGAAGCCTCTCATACTCCTCATATCGCTTTCCTGAGAGAGAAGACGGTATCACTATACCAAACCTCTCAGCCAGCATCCGAAGCACATGCCTATCAAGAATAGCCAGTTCCAACCCAAAACCCGTATTACGAAGAAAATGACTAGCCTCCTTCCAACCAATACCCCTCATTGTTTCTACAAGCCAGCGTCGCATCGCAAAAGCATCCTTCAACGACTCAAGTTTTTCCCGAAGTGACCACCCTGCAGAGAAACACTGATTTCTATTATACACAAGAGAGAAAGCCTTCGTATGGCGAAAACGCACCCGATGAAGATGGGGAGAAATTGTTTCAGCGCTTCCCTTCCAGAGAAGTCCAAGATGCATAAGATGGTCAAGTGTTTTTTGCGCCTCGATAGGCTTTGCCTGGGGAGTCAGCGTACAAAAGGCAAGTTCTTCAAAAAGCCTTTTATCATCTGCCTCACGCTTCAGAGACAAAAACTCTATCAACCTTTCTTCAATTTCTTTTTTCTTTTCCTTATACAAGATGAGAAGTCTTTCATCCAACGAATGCATAGCTACGCCGGAAGCAACCACGACAGAAGGACTACTATCACCAATGCCGGTAAAAAAGAAGCCGTACGAATAGGTTTCAGTCCTAAAAGTTTTATCCCTATCCCAAGCACAAGGATTCCCCCTGTTCCCACTAACTGGGCTACCACAAACTCACTAAGAAAAGGTCCAACCCACCTGGCAAGAAGAGTAAGTCCCCCCTGAAACACAAGTACTACAAAACCACTGGCAAACACCCCCCATCCCCAGGTAGTAGCCAGAACCATAGAAGCAAAACCATCCAAAAGAGCCTTGGTGAAAAGAATCGTCGATTCTCCCTGAAGCCCCTCTTGAAGACATCCTGTAATCGTCATAGCGCCCACACAAAACAATACAGAAGCAGATACAACCCCCTCCGCAAAATTCAATCCACCCATCCGGAAATGTTTTCCCAATCTCTCACCCAAAGAAACAAAAAAATCCTCAAGCCTCATAAACTCACCTAACAATCCTCCACTAACAACACTCAATATAACAGGGAGAGGATTTTTTATAGACAACATCATTGATAAACTCAGCATGATAGTAGAAAGCCCCAACCCCTGAAAAACAATTCCCTCATACTTTTCCGAAACAAAACGCTTAAAACCTATACCCACCAGACTACCAGCAAAAACAGTTCCTGCATTGACAATACTTCCAAGTAAAATCATCCTGATCTCCTTTCCTTGAGATAAATAAGAAGCACCTGAATAGCCGCAGGCCTCACCCCTGGTATACGAGAAGCCTGTCCTAAAGTCAAAGGTCTCACACCCGAGAGTTTTTCCACCTCTTCCAGACGAAGACCTGGTATCCGACTATAATCAAAATCCTCCGGAATACGAAAAGACTCAAACTCTGCAAACTGAGATACCGATCGCCTTTCCTCTTCAATATATCCTTCATATTTGATTTCTATTTCTACAGCTTCCCGTTCTTCAGGGTCTTCCAACGCCCTTTCAAGAAAATGTCTGGCCAGTGTCTCATAAGAAACCATTGGCCGTCTCAAAAGCTCCGCAAACGAAGTAGGTTTATGAATTTCTCCTATACCCAAGCCCTTCAGTTTCTCATGAGTTTCTTTGGTAGGATAAAGACGCAACCTCCTCAAACGCTCAATCTCTTCACAAACACGAGCATATTTTGCCTTTGTTTTCTCATACCTTTCCGCTGGCAAAAGACCCAACTGATACCCTATAGGAGCAAGACGCCGGTCCGCATTATCCTCTCGAAGGACCAACCGATACTCTACCCGTGAAGTGAACATACGATAAGGCTCATTTGTACCCCGCGTGGTAAGATCATCAATGAGTACACCAATATACCCCATTGATCTATCCATCACAAATGGTGGTTTTCCCTGAACCTGAAGTGCCGCGTTAATACCAGCGATGATTCCCTGGGCTGCTGCTTCTTCATACCCTGTGGTCCCATTGATCTGACCCGCAAGAAAAAGCCCCTTCACACGCTTAGTCTCAAGGGTAGGATAAACCTCCGTCGGATCCACATAATCATGTTCAATCGCATAGGCTGGACGTAACATCACAGCCCTTTCAAGGCCAGGAATACTCTTTACAATCTCCAGTTGTACCTCTACAGGGAAACCATTGGAGATTCCATTGGGATAATACTCAATAGTAGTACGTCCCTCCGGCTCCAGAAACACATGATGTTCCTCCTTTTCAGGAAACTTCATCACCTTGTCCTCAACAGACGGACAGTACCTCACCCCTGTTGCCTGAATCTGACCAGAATACATCGGAGCGAGGTGAATATTCTTCCGAATAATATCATGAGTTTTGGCTGTAGTATGAGTAAGATAACAAGGCATTTGTTCCTGATACAAAAACCTTTCCGTTCTCTCTGTCCAAAAGGAAAAGGGGCGCACCGGTGTATCTCCAGGTTGTGGTGTCATAACCGAAAAATCAATAGTGCGACCATCAAGCCTTGCTGGCGTTCCTGTTTTGAATCGCCCCATCCGAAAACCAAGCCGTTGAAGAGTCAAAGAAAGCCCAACAGCAGGCCCCTCTCCCAGTCTTCCAGCCCCATAAATCGTTTTACCTATATGAATCTTGCCATTCAAAAACGTTCCCGGAGTAATCACTACAGTCAAAGCCTCATAAACTACCTGACTCACTGTTTCCACACCACGGACCCTTCCATCCTCGACCCAGATATCCTCAACCAGATCCTGCTTCACATCAAGCCCCTCCTGATGCAGGATCACATTCTGCATATACTGACGATAAGCCACTTTATCAGCCTGGATCCGTGTAGAACGAACAGCAGGTCCCTTTCTCATATTAAGAGTACGAAACTGTATACCTGTCT
>JBKBIS010000096.1:0-6620 GCA_046294145.1 Brevinematales bacterium
CAGAAAAGCCTGCATCTTTTCCCTGGCCTGACGATAATTACCATCATAAAAGTAGGAAAGCCCCAGACGATAGGCTGCTATCTCACGAAGAGAAGAATTGGTATCATTTACCACACTGGCAAACTCTTCTACAGCCGATCCATACTTCCCCTGAATGAGATAGACAGATCCCAGAAGATAATGAATATCATCTCTATATTCCCCCTCTGGATAGTTTCTCAGGAAAAGCGTGCCTTGCTGAATGACTCTATCCCATTGTTTAGTCTGATAGGAAGCTTCCACAAGAAGGTAGGCTATATGTTCCCTATAGGGAGAATGAGGATAAAAACTCAAAAATTGATTGAATAGTTGAACAGATCGCTGATAACGTTCATCCTCATAATATGACAAAGCCCGATAGTAAGCTGCATCATCAGCGTATTCACCAAAGGGATCTAACATCAAAACCCTGTCAAAAAGTCGTATAGCAATGGTATAAGCTCTATCCTGATAGGCTGCCCTGCCAGAAAGAAAAAAACGAGAGGCATCTTTTGCCTGAGCAAAAACCATTAACGGCAAAAACACACAAAAGAACATAGAAGTTATCTTCTGCATAGATGCTCCTTGGAAAAAGTCTTTTTTTATAGTATAGTATGGCACAAAAAGAGGTTTTTTGCAAGCAGTTACCAGGAAAACATCTTGACATATTCCTGCTTTTTCAGTATAATATTTTCCGAAAAGGAGGTGTTTATGAGATCGTATGAAGAGATTTTAGAAAACAATAAACAATGGGTTCAAGAAAAACTCTCTCTTGAGAAAGACTATTTTGAAAAACTCTCACAAGGTCAATCTCCAGGTTACCTTTTTATCGGTTGCTCAGATAGCAGGATGTCTCTCAATACCTTTACCAAAACCAATCCAGGAGAGATTTTTATTCACCGAAATATAGCCAATATTGTCAAAGAAAATGATCCAAACTTTTTGGCTGTCCTTCAGTATGCAGTAGAGTCTCTCAAGATCCCCCATATCATTGTTTGTGGACACTATGACTGTGGAGGCATCAAAGCAGTTTTCTATAAACAAGCCACGAAGCATGTCAAACACTGGCTTCGCCCTGTATATCGTCTCTATCAGCAATACGCCTGCGAACTTCATAAGCTTCCCACCCAAAAAGAGCAATATGACCGTCTGGCCGAACTCAACGTCATCGATGGTGTCAAAAGGCTTTCCCGCCATCCTATTATCCGCCAAGCTATAAAAAAAGGTCAAATCATCCATCTCCACGGCTGGATTATCAACATCTATACAGGTCTTATTCAAGATCTCCAGGTTTTCGTCTAACGTCTCCAGATTTTACGAATAAAAAGAGGTCGGGGAAGTTGTCGTAACAAAGGAATATCCCCCTGATGAATATCGACCAGACGAAACACCTGTTCCATAAAACCAGCCAACCCCTCGACTGGACCAAAGGCAGAAAATACAGCCACCCCCTCTATCGTCGCCGGCACAAATGTCTCTCCTACAGTATAAAGACCAGCCAGAGGAGATACAATAACAACATTTTTTATCGTTTTAGGGAAACTATTTTCTTGAAGAAGCCAGACACCCTTTCTGGAAGCCACCACAATTGGTTCTCCTCCCTCCGGATTGATATCCTCAAGATAAATCGATGCCTCTCCAACGATAGCCAGAGGTTGTCTCGCCGTTCCCCGAATGATAACCGGCAAGATAGTATAGATAACGCCATTATCAGGGAGATTTTGAAGACCATCCAGATCCAGAACAATACAACGTTCTACCCGATCAACAAAGACAGCGTCATCTAAGGAAGGTGGTCTTTTATAAAGCACAAAATCTTCCCCTCCACGAAAAATTTGAATACGACTTCCTGCTGGGGGTGGCGTATCAAAAACAAGCCGCGTTTGATCTCTTCGATAATTCAAGACACGTATTCCATCCACATACACCAGCACATTTCCCCTCACAACAGGAAGTGTATACTCACGAGAAACACCATTTGCTATAGCCACATCCGTTACATGTCGTCTAAAAAATTCCCCTGACATGATCCTGAGAACCTTACGTCCTCTTTCATAGACAAAATCACTCTCAGCAAAATAATACCTTCCTGCCATTCGAAAACCCGATACTACCTCATCACGGGAGATAAGACTGATATCCTTTCCATCCAGCCTGATCTCACCAAGTTTATCCCATGCCTCCTGAGGAAGCTCCACGACAGGTGCAACTTCCCGAAGATAAGGATCCCGTGAAAGAAGTAGAGAAATCTCATTTTTCTCATTTATTTCCATCACATTCTCTTTTTGCAAACCCCTGTAGTAAAGAAAATCATGCCATGTGCCCTGAGTGCTTTTGTCCGATCTTACATACACTCCTATACGATGCTGCCAACGAAAAGGAAAGAAAAACTGAGTTTTTCCTCTTCCCAAAAAGATCTTTTCAAGATGAAGAGGATTCACTACCTCTCGAAGCGGATAGCCCACCTCGTGTGAAATGAACCAGGGATCCTGCACCACATACCTTGCCAAAGTCCAGAGAAAAGATATATCTCTTTTCCCCCGCCATAACTCAGGAAATACAATCGAGTAAGAAGGAGAAAACTGACCTATACCTCTTCTATCTCCAACTATCACCTCTTTTTCTACAATCAATGTATAGGTATTGGTAAAAATCTCACTTCCTGGTGCTATGGCCATTGTTCCCTGAATTTTCCATGGAGCCGAAAGACTGAGTTTTACCGGATACAACCAGCACACTGACGTTGACCACAAAGGCACTGTCAATCCTTCAAGATAGATCTCACTATGCGAAATACCTTTGCCAGCTTTTCCTGAAAGATACCAATTAGTACGGTTTACTTCCCACACCAATTCCCCGGAAAACGAAGAACTCCCAAAACGTCTCTTCCCGCTGGGGGGAAGTTCCCCACTTTCCCACTGGTTAAACCAACGGGCCACTTCTCCCTCCAGAAACCAACGAGTCTTTGTTTTCTGGACCGATCGCTGAGTTTGCAAAAAACCTGTCTGCACCATCACTGTCATCACTATACTGAGAAGAAAAAGAAGTGTCACCGCCACAAGGGCTACCACCGTCACCGAACCCTTTATTTTAGAAGAAAAACTTTTCTCCCCTTTAACCAGGAAAAACAAAAAAATCGGCATTCTGCTTTCTCACCTCGTTTCATCCTGGGGAAACACCACATCTGCACCTCACCCCCCATTCTTCAAAAAAAATTATTTAATCCCAAGACGTTTCATCTTTTGAGTCAGTGTATTTCGGTGAATACCAAGAAGTTCCGCTGCTCGAGAAATACGCCAGTGAGCACTATCAAGGGCTTTAATGATCTGCTGCTTTTCCATTTCATTGAGATCAAGGGACGTGATCACCAGATCCTCCTTTTGCACCACCGCCCGATGAGTTGTCTGCTGCATTACTTCCTTCTCAAGGATATGAGAGGGTACATCCTCAATGGAAATCACATCATCCGTCGTCATAATAATAGCGTGGTGAATAGCATTTTCCAGTTGTCGGACATTCCCTGACCACTCATATTGCAAAAAAACCTTGACTACTTGAGGATCTATGTATCTAATCGTTATCCCCTCTATCTTCTGATACATGTGAAGAAAATGATTCATAAGCAAGGGAATATCCTCTTTCCTCTGACGAAGTGGAGGAAGAGAAAGAGAAACCACATTCAAGCGATAATAGAGATCCTCTCGAAACTTTCCCTCTTTTACATACTGCCAGAGCCGACGATTGGTGGCTGCCACCACCCTCACATCCACGGGAATAGTCTCCAGACCACCTACCCGGGAAATAGTCTTGTCCTCAATTACTCGAAGCATTTTGGCCTGAAGGGCAAGAGACATTTCACTGATTTCATCAAGAAAAATTGTTCCCTGACTGGCCAGTTCAAACTTCCCAATCTTACGTTTTTGCGCACCCGTAAAGGCACCCTTTTCATATCCAAAAAGTTCACTCTCAAGAAGCATCTCAGGAATTTCAGCACAGTTAATCTTGACAAAAGGACCATAATTTCTCCGACTGAGAGAGTGAATAGCCTGAGCAAAGACCTCTTTCCCCGTTCCACTTTCTCCCTCAATGAGGATATTGGCATTGCTTTTAGCGGCCTTCTCTGCCTGTAAAAAGGTTTGAATAATCGCTTTCGAATATCCCACGACACCCAATTTTTGCATAGCGTCAATAATCCCCATAGCTTCTCTATCCGGTACGGAGAAAAAAGCCTCAAGTCCTGAAATAATATTCATTTGTTCTCCTTCCCCACCAAAAACACCATTACTTTTATTATATCACACTCTCAAAAAAAAGCAAGGGGGAGAAAGACATTTTTTTCACGAAACTGAGGGATCCAAACACAGTTCAGAGGTGAGATGATGTCCTCTTTTTCAAAATTAAGGAAGAATGGCATATCACAACCCCACATAAACGCTGAAAATGAAAAGGACTCACCCATTACCCACCACATATTTCCTCTTTTCTACCCTATACTACAAGATATCTCCTATCAATCCATAGCCACAAGCACTCATCTCCCTGCATGACTCACGAATTCCAGGTTTTGTCCACGTCATGCCCCTTTTTGTCCCACCTGCTGCTACCATGTTTCAAACACAACGAGACAATTTTTTTATTTTTTCTTCAAAGTAGTCATCTTCTGAATGGTCTCATCCATCCCTTTAGCCTTTTCGTAAGGGGATATCTTCACCTGTCCTCCATCCCCAAGAGAAAAGGTCACAAACTGGAAATCACTTTTCACCTGAAGCACCGCATTTTTTATCTTGATTTTTACTCCTGGATAAACGGTTTTGCTGGCTGAGATTTTGGCTTCAGAAGCCAGTCCTTCAATATATTTCTGAAGTTGTTCTATCTGAGTTTCTGTCTCCTGCAAAATATCCTTGAGTTCCTTTTGCTTGGCCACAAGGTCATTATAAATTTCTTCTTTGTCAGGGGGAAGTGGTCCACTGGCTAACATCATCGAATAATTGGTAAGCTGTTTATTGATATCAGGAAGTTGTTTTTTGATACTATCACGTTGAGCAAGAAGCGCGTTAAGTTTATCTTCAGCATCAGGATCCATTCCCACCTCAAGGATAGTTTCAGCATAAGCCTCTGTTCCAAGAAACTTGGCATTGATTTCCTGAAAGGCACGGACACGCCCACCCCCAATCTGAGAACGCCTTCCACCCTGGCAGAAAATACGCTTTTTGCAGGAAACATCACTATGCAAGATGGCTTCTGTAACCACAATGTCCCCTTCCACACGAAGATTTGCTCTTTCTACAAACTTGGCATACATATCACCACCGCAGACAATCTTTGCCTCATCCTTGCCTTGAATACCCTGTCTCACTACCAAATTGCCCTCGGCTGTGATATTGGCTTTTCCCACATTTCCTTTAATCTCTACATTGCCCCCAGCGTATACCTTGAAGGTATCATTGACATTGCCATAGACAACCACATTCCCAGGAAAATTGACATCTCCTGTGCTGGGACCCACATCTCCTCTCACCTCATATACAGGTTCTACATGTATACGACCATTTTTGAAAAACACCTGCCCATTGATATCAGAAATAAGTTGCATACCATCAGGAGAAAGATGGTTATTGTTACCCGGAAGAAGAGGAACATCTTTCCCATCCCGGGCAGGAAGCACTCGACCCGTAACCGTCTTACCCGGTTTCCCCTTGGTTGGTGGCTCCTTGACAGCCAGGATCTGTCCGGCCACTACTGACTGCACAATATCAAGGTCATGGAAGTCCACAGAACCGTCCTCTTTGACCTTGATCGCCACCTTCTCCGTATCTGTCTTGAAGTGGTATTTTATTTCAGCATCCTTGCCATCTTCGGGATAGTCCCCTTCTGCTACAATAACCGGCACGTTATAAAGTTCGTTTTCAAAAGCCTGAGTAATAGCTTCCTCTTTAATCCCATAATACACCTTCTTGGATTTGAGAAGGTTGATCACTTCATCATTTTCGGGAAATCCTCCCCCCTTCTCCGGACGAGTAACTGTCATAAATGCTTTCATCTCATCCGTAGAAACCTGTATCGATATCTTGGCATCAGTCGGTGATGGAGCCCTGTCTCCTATCTTGATCCACTGTCCAGAGGCCTGCTGAACAGCCCTTCGCAAAAGATTCTCATCATAACCGGTAATTGCTTTATTACCAAGAATAGCTTTGGCTACCTCAAAGGTCACTGGCTTCCCCTGGCCTTTGGGAGGTTCTACCTTGACCATCAGGCTATGCGTACGGGGAATAACACGAAAGACTCCATCCTGGTTTGTCACAAACTCTGGTTCTCCTGCACCAGCCCCCCCCAGAAGCTCCACAGCAAGGGAAATAGACTTGGTCTTTTTCACCAAAATACGCATAGGTTTACGACCAATCCCGAAAAATCCACTTTTTCCCCTCTCTAAAATCTCATACTCTAAGTTGATAAGACTGGTATTCCATACCTTTGCCGCCTCTTTCAAACCCTCTTCAATAGAGAAAGCCAACACTTCAACCTCCTGAGGAGCCTGATCAGCTGTTATTTCCATTACCTGATCATGTTCCAGAAGCTCTCTAAGCCTGTCCATACACCCTCCC
>JBKBIS010000097.1:0-6607 GCA_046294145.1 Brevinematales bacterium
AGTTATGTTTTTTATCATTATTCCATGGGAGGGGCATGCGTTTGTATTTATCATCCGGCATATCTGGCTGGGCAAGGCCAATTTCTTCTCCATAGTAGATAAACGGTGTGCCTGTAGCAGTGAGAAGATACACGGCAGCAAGTTTGGCCAGTTTTTCATTGTGCTGGAGTTGATTCATGGCTCGATAATGATCATGATTGGCAAGAAATGGGGCATAAAAGTCTGCTGGAGCGGGATATCGCTTGTTATTCATATATACCCGGATGATGTTGTCTCTGTCGCTGGAGAGAAAAGCCCCAGCTCTGTCAAAGTCGAAGCAAAGATCCATGATACCGTTAGAGGAGTAGTATCTGGAAACGCGCCGATTATCTGTCCAGACCTCACCCACGAGAACAGCATGGGGATTGATGCTTTTCACATATCGGTTGAAGTTTTCAAACCATAATAGGGTTTCTTCAGTATCGGCCTGTCCACTACCAGGACCTGTTTCGATGAGATAGCGAATAGCGTCAAGCCGAAACCCATCAACCCCCTTTTCTAACCAGAAGCGGGTGAATTTGTAAACTTCTTCTTTTACCTTTTGGCTTCTGTGATTGAGGTCCGGCATACCACTCCAGAAAGCCGCATAGTAATATTCTCCTCGAGTGTTATTTTTTATCCATACATCCCATTTGCTTCCCCCGCCCCACGGACGTCCCCAACCTGACTCAGTGATATCCTTACGCCAGATGTAGAAATCATCATAGAGAGGGTCCTTTTTTGATGAGTTTATAAACCATGGGTGAGTGGAGGATGTGTGATTCAGGACAAGATCTATGATGACTCGTACTCCTCTTTTGTGAGCCTCATCAAGAAGCCTCTCAAAATCTTCCATGGTGCCATACTGGGGGTTAACAGAGGTGTAATCAAGCACGTCATAACCATGGTACGATGGAGAAGGATTGATAGGCATAAGCCAGATGGCATTTATTCCAAGGTTGGTGAGATAGTCAAGTTTATTTATAATACCTTGAAAATCTCCAACTCCATCACCATTCGAGTCGGCAAAGCTTCTCACAAAAATCTCATAAAAAACTGCATCTTTCCACCAGGGACGGGCAAATACCAGCTGAGTGAAAAGAAAGAGGACGAGAAAAACAATGGGAAAACGTGGCTGTTTCATAGAAACTCCTTTGGTATATTTTGCCTGAAATAGGATCCTAATATTATATAACGAGAGGGATGGTAATGTCAAGAAAAAGGAAATAGGGCTCTTGTCTCATGACGAGAGCTCTATTTCCTGCGAATGATAAAGGGTAAGGAGGAGATGGAGGTCAAGCAAGATAGTATTTGAGGGAAGGATGTTTGTTGCGAAGAGTGGTCAGGAGACGATTTTCTCTCTGTCGTATCCCTTCAATGGTAATATGAAACTGTTGTGAAAGTTCGGAAAGGGTAGCCCCTTCTTCGTTTTCAAAACCATACCTTAAACGAAGAAGTTTTTGTGAGTCATTGTCAAATTCGGAGAGAATGTTCTCAATTTCTTCTGCAAGAAGCTGGTTACAAATGGTGTTTTCTATGTTTTCTGGATCAGCGATGTTTTCAAGAGAAGAGTCTGGTCCCTCATAGAGATGCGGCTGGTAGTTTTTGAGTTCCTGTGCTGCCTCAAAAATGGAGAGAGACATTTCTCTGGCGAGTTCGGAGGCTGAGGGAAGATGGCCTTGACTAACAAAAAAGCTCTCAATAAAGCGTCGAGTGTTTCGTTTCTTGTTCTGAATGCGGGCTGAGATTTTTTCAAGGTTTTCATCCTTCTGGAAGTGACGCAGTATGCTTTGTTTTATCCAGTAGGCAGCATAACTTGAGAAACGTATGTTTCTTTCTGGATCAAACTTTTCAGCTGCTCGAATGAGTCCTAAATTGCCATTCTGGATGATATCCATGAGAGACATTTTTCCTCGATTCATCTCTATGGCAATCTTCACAACCAGACGTAGATTGCTTTCAATGAGAGTTTTTTTGGCATTCATGTCCCCTTGTTGAATTCGTCTTGCAAGTTCTGTTTCATCTTCAGGTGAAAGAAGAGGGTAACGAGCAATCTCTTTGAGATATTGTTTGAGAATATGATGTTCTTTCATATTGTACCTCCGTCTTTCTTATGCAATAAGCGTGCCAGAATAAAGAAACTTCTATCCTTCTGAAATAAAAGAAAATAGAAAACAATAATAGTGAGAAAAAGAAGATTTGTATATTTTTGTATACATAAAAAATTGTTTGTATATAAAAATATACACTTTTTTTATTTGTATACTAAAGTATACAAATGTCTTTTTGTTTTAGAGAAAGAGAAAAGAAATTATCCATTGGGCTTCTTTTGGTTTTGTATCTTCGTTGATGAGAGTGTTTCTGGGCGTTTTTGGGCTTTTTTAGTTCAGAAAAGGGGGATTTTGGGGATGATGGTGTTTTGAATTCTCATTCTCTGGATCTTTATTTTGAAGAAAGTATTCTTTTTTCGGATTACGGAAGGCTGCAAAAACCTGGTGGAGTGGATGAGAAACAAGCGGGCGAATGTCATCAAGAAAAGAGAGAAGATAGGATTTCCCTTTTGAGAGAGGTCTGGATAGACGGAGAAAGGGGATATGGTATTCCTGACAGTACGTCATGAGTTGATGTTCTGACAGATAGGCAAGGGGGCGAATAATGGCCAGTGGAAAATGGTGGAGGGGATAATAGGGAAGCAGGGGAGTCCAATGGCGATGATAGATGAGTGCAGTAAGTGCAGAGAGAACAATGTCTTCTAAACTATCTCCTAAGACAAGTTTTGCTGATGTGGAAGAACAGGTGTGGATAAGTGTCTGGAGAATGGCCTGTCTGGGGTGATGTTGGTAAAAGATATGTCCTTCTTGTGGGAGGTGAAAAAGGAGAAGAGGAGGGAGAGAAAAACGCTGTTGGAGGGAGGTGTACCAACTTTGGATGAGAAGAGGGTCTTCATCTGGAGTGAGCACATGGATGGGGCGGAGAGTATAAGAGATAGGGATATATGAAAGCCTTTTCTGAAGAAAAAGAAGAAGGGCAATGCTTTTTGGTGCTGTAGAGATGCCAATCCATAAAATATCTCCGTTTTGAATCATATGGTAGTCTTGAATGGCTTGACCAACAATCTTGAGAAGATTGTGTTCTTTCATGTGAGGTCCTCAAGTGAAAAAACCCACGAGAGGGAAAGTTTTGGTTTATAGAGGGGTATTTCATATCCTATCATGGCTTCTTCTTCGCTGTAGTAGGTAGAGAGAATGTAATACAAACGCCTTAATTTATAAAGTTTGAGGTTGGAGTCAGGTTTTTGTTGAAGGGTGTATTCGAGAAGGTTTTTGAGCGCCTCTAACACTTCTCTGTTGGCACTCTCGAGGCAAATTTCCTCGAGAAACAGGAGTTCTTCAATTTTTTTGTGAAAAATGAGTGTGAGAAAAAAGTTGCTCCATTCATCAGCCAGCAGAAAGGCGGTATCAACCATTTCCTGCTTTGTTTCTTCGGAGAGGGAGAGAAAAGGTTCAATGGTTTTTTGTTTCTGGCAATTCTTGATAAGAGTCTTTGTTTCTTTGATGAATTCTTCAAGGGGAGTACTTTGGGGTCTTGATGGTATTAGGGACATACTTCACCTCTGTCGCTAAGGATCTGGAAAAAGACAATGGTGATGTCATCCTGTCGTAAATGCTCGTGGGGTTGAGTGGTGTAAAAATCTTCGATTTTTTGTGTTAGAATGTCTTTTATGGAGGTGATGGATTCGGTACGATGTTCCATAATCACGTTATTGAGATAGGTGTTGTAGAAAGAGAGAAGGTCTTCAATACCATCGGTGTAAATGATGATTCTATCGTCTTTTTTCAGGGTAACTTTGTCGTAGCGGTAAGAGAAGTCTTTTTCAAAGCCTGCAGGCGGTGATTTTTCTATCCCGAGGAAACTGATCTCATTTTTGGTATTTAAGCGAATAGCAAAGGGAATGCCTCCACTGGAATAGTAAAATTCTCGATTTTCGACATCTAAGATGCCTATGTAGACGGCTACAAAGGACATGGTAGACATCTCGAGATTGGAGAGTCTGTCGTTGAGCATCTCAAGAAAGCGATTCGGGAGAATGATTTCCTGGGAAACGACTTCTTTTCGAAAAGCGGTATACACGTCTTTCACAAGAACGGTGAGCATGGCAGCTGAAATACCATGGCCAGCTACATCGGCCACAAAGATGAGATGGTAGGGTTTTCCTTGAATGAACACTTCCTCTATGTAGAAGAAGTCGCCCCCCAATTCTTCGCATGGCTGGAAAATATGTTGATAATATACCACATCAGAGAGAGGTGTGGTATCGGGGAGTAGTTCATACTGAAGTGTTTTGGCTGCGTTTAGGTCATCGAGCATCTGGCGGGTGATAAGGGCGAGCTTTTCTTCGTGGTGTTTTATATCTGTGATATCTACAAAACTGATAATACTACTATCATAGACATCTTCTACAAAAACGGGGAAGGCAAGAATCTTGTACCATCTTTGTTTGAACTGGATTTCAGTGGGTTCTTGAAACGATTGTTTGGTAATGGTGTTTTCCAAGATTTCTTTGATTTTTTGTTGAATAGGGTGAGGGAAAAGATGAACAAAGATCTGTCCATGGAGGGGTGTGTCTTGTTCACAGAAGGACTGGGCTTTTTTGTTGTGTCGGCTGATACGGCCATCCCGGGCTACCTGAAAGATGGCATCGTTAGAATGGTTAAAGAGGCTACTGGCAATAGCCGAGAGACGTTTCATGTTTTCAAGCATGATCTTTTCGTTAGTAATATCATGAAGAAGGATATAAAGTCCCATGAATTCATCTTCAAGAAAGATGGCTTTGAGATAGGCCTGGGTATGGATGGGGTGGGATTCATCGTTATAGTAAATATTCAGGTCAAGATGGCACTTGGTTTCTCCTGTGGTCTGGATAGTTTGCAAAAGATTCTGAAACTGGTCAATATGGTCGTTGTGAATAAAGGAGAAAAAGGATTTTCCCTTGAGAAGGTGTTCGGAAGGGGTGCCAAGGAGAAACAGAGCTCCGCTATTAGCATAGAGAATGCGATAATTGGAATCGGTAATCAGAATAGCATAGTCTTTTATTTGGTTGATGGTAATGTTTTTGAAATCCATGGCATATTCGCGCATGATGATGAAGAGGTGTTTGAGAAAGTCGTGGAGTTTTGAGGCGTTGAGTTTCAGGTACTTGAGAGCTCTGATGTAGGAAATGAGTGAAAAATAGAAGAAAATCAAAACACCAATTACCTTTCCGTTGGTATTTTTGACAGGGATCGCCAGGGTGTGAAACGCCTTTCGTCGAAAGTAGGCGGTATAAAAACCTTCGCTTAGAATTCCCCTATGGATTTCTCTGCCCAGGATGGAGGGATCTTCTTGAAGGGAGAGGTTTCGACGACGGAGTTTTGACCAGAGGGGATGGGGCATGGATTGGTATTTGAGGAGAAATTTTTCTTTGGCTCGGATGTAGAGAAGACTGTTGTTGGTAAAGAAGGCTTTGCTGAGGCGATTACCTATATAGTCATACATTTCCTGTTCGGCGTAAGTGGCACGGGATTCAAGACGAAGAAATTGATCGAAAAGCTGTTCAAGAAGAAGTTCAGTTTTGTATACGTTTTTGATGTAGTCTAAGAAAAAGAGAATGAGAAGACTGGAAAAGCCAGCAAAGAGGAGATTGAGCCACATCATCGGGGTCCCCAGCTAAAGGATTTGGGAATGTAGGTTTGATAGAAAATCCGCATCGCTTCTGTGTCTGTCATGAAGGCAAGGCAGTCAATGAGGGTTTGTTTTTTGTTGCCGGAAAATGGTATATGGACAAGAGAAGGCAAAGGTTCTTCTTTATCAATGAGTTTCTCGAAGTGTTCTAAAAGGGAGAGAAGGATATTTTCTGCTTTTGTCATTTCTTTCTGAAGTTCTGGGTGTGTGTACACCTTGTCGAAAAGAAAGGCTCTCAGGTCATGGAGGGCGGTGAGGATGTTTTCGCTGATACGTATCTCAGGGCTTTGCTGGGAATGAAGGATAACATCCCGTACCAGGGTATTGATGCGAGCGGCGTGACTCTCTCCGAGAGTAGAGAGAATTTTTTTGGGAATCTCATGGGGAGAGAGAAGACCAGAAGAAAGAGCATCCTGAAGGTCGTGGTTCACATAGGCTATGATGTCGGCGAGGCGTACAATCTGCCCTTCAATGGTGAGAGGTTTGTCCTTGTCTGACCAGAGAATAGGATTCTGGCCTGTTTTGGAGTGTTTGGCAATGCCGTCCAGAACTTCTGTGGTGAGGTTAAGCCCCTGACCGTTTTTTTCAATGGTGCTGAGGACACGGATGCTGTGAGAGGCGTGTTTGAAGTGGGGGTCAAGATGTTTCTGGATAATACGTTCTCCTGCATGTCCGAAAGGGGTATGTCCTACATCATGACCGAGAGCGATGGCTTCTGTGAGGTCTTCGTTGACTCGCAGGGACCTTGCAATGGTACGAGCTATCTGCGATACTTCAAGGGTGTGGGTCAGTCGGGTACGAAAGGTATCACTGGCTGGCGAGAGAAAGACCTGTGTTTTGTGTTTGAGCCGACGAAAGGATTCGCTAT
>JBKBIS010000098.1:0-6596 GCA_046294145.1 Brevinematales bacterium
GTGGGTTTCATTGATCATAGTCCGGCTGAGAGGTTGTTTGAAAAGCATGGATTCCTGGGTATAGTGAATCTTCTTGACTTTTTTGAGTTTGAGGTTTTCGATGATATCTGCCGTGAGAGGTTTCCCCTTCTCTAAAACCAGTGCCCCTGTTTCATCATATACATCTCCGCTAAAAACCATATTGGGATAGAGAGAGTTAACATAGAGTTCCATGACGACTTGCGACATAAGAGATTTCCTCTTGCTGTTTTCGTATATGTATATTATAAGCGAATGGGTAGATTTGTCAATTATTTGTTTTCGTTGTTGACAAATTGGTCTTGTCAGAGGGTACGAGTTTCACTTGTTTTTTTTCTTTCTTTTTCTTAAAATATGTCTTATGGAAAAGATACTTTTTTGTCCGATTTGTGGACATGAGGCTGTTTTTTTTCGGCGTATAGAGAAGTGGAATCCGCCACTGGTTATTTTTCGTTGTCAGAAGTGCTTTTTTCAGTTTCAGGAGAGGAAAACAGAGAAAACCGTTCATCTGTACGATGAGGGGTACTACACAGGGCAGGGAGTGTACACTTATCAAGATGAACGTCAGAACAAAAAGCCGTCTATGGCGGTGTGGAAGGCTCGTGTGAGAGCGATTCAGCGTATAGAGAGAACTTGTGGTCCTAAGCGATGGTTGGATGTGGGATGTGCTTTTGGAGGGCTTCTTGAGGCTGCTTTTCTGTATGGTTATGAACCATATGGTCTTGAGATTTCGGAATATGCTGGGAGCTATGCTCAGCAAATTTTTCCTGGTCATGTCTGGATAGGGAATATAGAAGATTATACTCTTGACAAAAACTTTTTTTCTGTGGTTTCGTTGGT
The DNA here is from genome assembly GCA_046294145.1 of Brevinematales bacterium. Taxonomy (GTDB): domain Bacteria; phylum Spirochaetota; class Brevinematia; order Brevinematales; family Thermospiraceae; genus Thermospira. The sequence continues at coordinate 859 of JBKBIS010000098.1, forward strand.
GGAGGTTATAGAGCATCTCAGTGATCCCCTGAAGGCACTTCAGAATGTGTATCACTCCTTGCAGGATGGTGGGATTGTTTTGATTCAGACGGCTGATATGGATGGGCTGCAGGCAAGGATAAAAAAAGAATCATATCATTACTATCTTCCTGGGCATCTCTCCTATTTTGACAGGCATAACCTGGCTTCTGTTTTGCGGCGGGTAGGATTTTCTCGTGTGAAGTTTATTGGGGGTGTTGAGTTTGGGCTTTTGCCAAAGCTTGTGAAGAGTCGAGCCTCTTTTCATTCTCTGTGGGATTATCGTCACTGGATACGCATAGTTCTTTACCATATGGCCAGTAAAATTACAATTGGGCCATGGCATCTGACCAGTTCTATGGTGATGATAGGATGGAAATAGTGTATGAAAGAGAGGATGCTTTTTTTCTATCTTTCTTTATTGGTGCATATCTATGGTTTTTTGATAGTAGGCAGGTGGCTTGATCCGGAAATTATCGCACTTTTGAAGCATCCACGGTCTTCTGTCCCGGAAGAGGTGGTGGTGGAAAATATTCTCATAGATAATCCTCATGCTACACAGGAAAAACCTCTCAAAAAGGCGAAACTCTCCGATGTAGATTCTCGTTCTCGTGGACCTTTGGCCAAAGAAGAAGAGTACAATATGCTTCTTCCTGAAGAGATCCAGGGTAGGTTGGTGCCCAGAAAAGGTGAAATATCTTCTTCTCGATTGGCTAAACCTTATTCAGAAATATCGGGACCTGCTTTATATGATCCTTTGAAAAAACCTGTGGTGCGGATGTCCTCTAGTGGGCAGATAGCTCTGGAGAGTGAAGCGGTAGACTATGCTCCTTATTTCAAGCACATTCAACAAACAGTATCCAGTAACTGGCAGTATTATTTTCCTATTTTTCAATATTATCGAGGGATTATGGCGGATGGGGTAGTGACAGTAACCTTCGAACTGGATAATGATGGAAATTTACACAATGTGCGTCTTACCAGAGATTTTGGATATGAGTCACTCAATGAGGCGTCTCTTAAAGCTATTCAACATACGTCAAATTATGGTTCTCTCCCTGAGAAACTTCGTTCGGAAAAAGGTATTACTATAGAGTTTCATTTTATCTATATTCGTCCCTGATGGTGTTTCAAGAGTTGTTTTTTTGGTAGCTTTTTAAGCGGGAAAGTACTTCATCGACTGCACTTGGGGGAATGCCAAGAGAAATCAATTCCTCAGCGGAAAAATCCAGTGAGGATTGTGAGGACAGCTTCCTGGTGAGTATTTTTTTTCGTTTGGGTCCTATACCAGGGATACCATCGAAAAGGGAGGAGAGGAGATTTTTTTCTTTGAGACGGTTGTAAAAACTATTGGCAAAGCGGTGGGATTCATCTCTTACTTGCTGCAAAACGTGAAGTGCAGGAGAATTCTTTGGAAGAAGAAGGGGAGTATCAGAATAAGGAGTGTAAATTTCTTCGTTTTTCTTGGCTAAAGCGATAACGTTCAAAGAGATACCAAGTTCGGCAAGTGCAGAGAGAGCAGCATTGAGCTGGCCTTTTCCTCCGTCGATAAGTACAAGATCTGGAAGCTCTTTGTTTTCTTCAAGAAGACGTTTGTATCGTCGTAAGACTGCTTCATGAATCATGGCAAAGTCGTCAGGCGTGGATTTGGTTCGGATCTTGTAATGGCGGTAATTGCTCTTGTCTGGTTTTCCTCCATAGAAAGAAACAAGAGAGGCGACGGCTTGTTGGCCAAAAAGGTTGGCTATATCAAAGCCCTCAATACGCATGGGAAGAACATCAAGATCTAAAACGTTCTGAAGTTCATGAAGAGCTTGAGAACTTTCAACTCGAGAGAGGATTTGCATGAGATGGAGATGGGCATTTTCTTTGGCTAAATGAAGAAGAGATTTTTCTTCACGGGAGGAGGCAAGGGAAATAGGAGTGTGTTTTTCTTCTAAGAAAAGATATTCCTCAAGTCTTGGTAGAAGGTTTTGCCATCGTGAATCAAGGACAAGAGCAGGAGGGGTGTTTTCAGCAATGTATCCGATAAGGAACTGTTCAAGGATTTCCTCTTCGTTTTGGTCAATGATATCACTACTGTAGCTTTTTTTTCCTATCATTTTACCTTCGCGCACAAGAGTGACAAGAGCCACGGCTTTGCTCTGGGCGGTGGCGATTTCTACAAAATCGGCATTGATGTTTTTATCAAGATAGACGGATTGGGTTTCCTCGAAGTTTCGGATAATCTGGATTTGTTCTTTGTAAAATTGCGCTTTTTCAAAAAGAAGTTTTTTAGAAGCTTGGTACATTTTCTCTTCAAATTCTTTGATGAGTTTCTGATATTCTCCCTGCAGAAAACGAAGGGCATTTTGTACTTGTTCTTGATACTCTTCGATGGTAACTTTTTGAATGCAGGGGGCACTACAGCGGTGGATATGGTAGTTGAGGCATTCTCTTTTTGGAAGTTCACGACAGGTGCGGATTTTGAAAAGTCTCTGGATGATATCAATATACTCTCTCACCATAGCCGCACTGGTGTAGGGTCCAAAATAAAGGCTTTCATCTTTTTTCTGGTCTCTGGCAAATACCACTCGGGGAAATTTCTCCTGAATGGTGATTTTGATGTAAGGGTAAAACTTGTTATCTTTGAATACTACATTGTATTTTGGTTGGTGGTGTTTGATGAGGTTGGCTTCAAGAAGGAGTGCTTCTGTTTCATTCTGAGTGATGATATAATCTATTTCATGAATTTGCGACACCATGGTAGTTGTTTTGATGGTTTTTTCCTCTTTCTGGAAGTAGGAAGAAACACGCTTACGGAGATTGACGGCTTTGCCGATGTAAATAATCTTTTTGTTCTTGTCTTTCATGAGGTATACTCCAGGGAGTTCAGGGAGGTTTCGGATATCAGAAGGAGAGATAGCCTGAAAAGATGAAAAAGGGGAAGAATTTTCCATGGGGGCTCCTTTTCTTTTAAGATACCATAAAAGTTACAAGCTGTCAAGAAAGACAAAAGAGATTTTTTTAATAAAAAAGGTGTTGCTGTAAAACTCTTCAAAAGGCTCAAGAAATAAAGGGGCAAATGCCGAAATATACACTACTATTAGAAGGAAAGAGGTAGGCATGCAGGCCAAAAAGATTGTTCTCATCATTTCGTTTTTTCTTGTTGTAGGACTTTTGTTTGCTGTTGTGTTCATGGCCAGAAATCAGGTAGGCAATTTTGGGAAAGATTATGATAGACATGTATCTACCGAGGTGGAAAAGTATGTAGCCTGGTTTACCAATGAGAGGTCCAAGGTATACGAGGAAGTCGTTGGTTTTGCTTCAGACAAGATGGTGAGTGATTTCATCGGGGCTCTCTATGCGGGAGAGGATACTACCTCTTATGTAACTCAAATAGAGGGGATAATGGGAAAAGTTTCTTTTTTGAAGAAAATCCAGATTCTTGATCCAGCAGGCATAGTTCTTTATTCTACCAAAGAAGGTGAGGCATTGGTGAATCGTTTTGTTCCTGATCTTCTCAATCAGGCTGTGGCTTATCAACAGTCCTATCATCAACCTTTTCTTCGATTTGTGAGTACGAATGAATTTCTTGTGGCGAAGGCTCTTCAAAGGGAGGAGAAGACATTTCACGTAGTGATGTATTATGATACTGCAAGATTTTCTTCTCCCAGGTACGGGCTTATGGTTCCATGGGGCAAGACTATTTTGGTGAGTAAGCGGCAGAAGGGTCAGGAAGAAGCTGCAAAGATAGTCGAATATGCAAGTGTAGATCCTTCTATTCTTGGTAGAGGAAAAAAGACCATAGGGGGCATGAAAGAAGTGGATGGTATTCAGGTGGTGTATTTTTCTCGTTATGAGAATTATGTTTCGGGAACAGTGATAGGGATCATTGTTTTCGCTTTTGTCTTGTTGTTTTTGATTTTGTATACCTTTTTCCGTCTTCTTCAGGAAGAGAAACTTTATAAACAACCATTGACATTCCGTCCGCATCAGAAAGAGAACCTGAGGGATTTAGTAGAAGATATTGAAGAAGGTACCTCTCTCTCCAGTGAAGAGGCAAAGAAGGGTATCGAAGAAATGCTCATGTCAGAGGATATTGAGGATCTTACCAAATCTTCTGTCTTTACTTTCCCAAGAGGAGAAGAGGCAAAGGAAATGGCTCCTTTTTTTTCTTCGGGGGATACTGAACCTGCGTTAGAAGAACCTCTTGCCAATCCTGAAAGTGAGGAGTACACTTCTGTTGAAGAAGCCTTTTTGTCGGAGCCACCTCTTGTAGAATCATCCCTTGAAGAGATGGAGACAGAAATTGTTCCTGAAACGAAAGAGAAGGCTTCGCTCTCAGAAGATGAAGCTATTTTTGAGGGGGTTCCTTCTCTTAGTGGGGTGAGTGCAGGAGTTTTTCAGCCGGATGAGGCTACACAGCTTTTTGCCCAGCAGGATCGGCTTCTTGATGAGTTGGTAGAAGAAAGAAATCTCTCTCCTACGAAAGAAGAGGATCTCATCCTTGAACCATCTTTTGTGCAGCAAGAAGAAAAACCGTCTTCTCCGGAGGAAATGATACTTGAGCCAGAGTTTATGGCTGAAGAGAAGGGAAAAACAGAAACCGTGGCAATGGAAGAGATACCAGAGATCTCTTTTGACAGTATTCAGCTGGAAAAGTCTTCAGAGGGCATGGAAGATTTAGGGGAGATCAGGGAAGAGCCTCTCTCGCTTGAGTTGGAACCAGAGGTCCTTTCACTTGGAGAGGAAGAGATTTCAGGAGTGGAAAAGGATGAAACGGTTTCGGTGATGGAGAGTGAAGAGGTGTCTTCGCCGTTGATCGAAGAGGTAAGTGAAAGTTCACCTTCTGCTTCTGATCTTTCAATGGAGGAGATAAGTCTAGATACCATCGAGATGCCTGAGATTTCTCTTGAAGAAGTTGCCGTGGGTGAAGCAACGGATAAGAGAGAAGAGATGACGCAAGAAGATATGGTAGCGGAGAGTCTTCTTCAGGAGATTCCAGAGGCTTCCTCGGAAGGAGAATCAGAGGAGGAGGTTATAGCTCTCAATATGGATGAACTTTCAGCTATTCCTGTAGAGGAGACTGCCGGTACTTACTCTTCGGACGAAACAACGGAGAAGGAAGCAAGTGTCTCACAACCAGAAAATAAGGTAGTGATGTTTGGTGAGGAGCTCCATCAGGATCTGGCCAAACTTCTGAGTGAACCACCAAAACGTATCAGTACCATTCATGATGTTCCTAGTTATTCTCAAGCAGCACATGATATTGCCAAAACTGCTTTAGGAATGAATCGAGTTTGTATTCTTGAGAAACGGGGAGAGAAATTTGAAAATGTGATGCAAGATGGGTTTAATGTTACACTTGGGCTTTCTACCAATGATCCTCTCTATAAAAAAGTTCTCTCTCAGCATAAGTCTTTGGATATTCAACAGAATTTAGACAAAGCTTCGTATCTCAAGCAATGGTTCAAGGATGGGGAACTACAAAACCTTGAAGAGCTTTTTATCACTCCTGTGATTAAAGGGAAAGAAGTGGTTGGTATCGGTATCTATGGACGAGAAAAGGGAACCAAAGAACCAAGTGATCTTCAAAAGTCAGAATTGTACAACATAGGATTTTTACAGGAAGTGGAGTAGGACATGGGTAGAACATCGTATTCTCAAGAAGAGATACAAAACATGCTGAGGGAATGGTTTTCCCATTCTGAAGAGGCGGCAGGCTTACTCAAGACAAT
>JBKBIS010000099.1:0-6543 GCA_046294145.1 Brevinematales bacterium
GGTGGCAAGGGAACACGTCTTTATCCTTTGACAAAGGAGAGAAGTAAGCCAGCTGTTCCTTTTGCAGGGAATTACAGGATAGTAGATATTCCTATCAGTAATTGTTTGAATTCTGGTATAAACAAGGTTTTTGTCATTACCCAATACAATTCGGCTTCTCTGAATCGCCATATTGTCAATACATATAGGTTTGATAGTTTTCACCAGGGGTTTGTAGATATTCTTGCGTCTGAATTGACCGAAGAGGGTATGATGGGGGGGTTTGCAGAGGGAACGGCCGATGCAGTTCGAAAAGCTATTAAGCATCTTCGTGTTTTTCGGCCTTCTCTTGTGTTGGTTTTGGCAGGAGATCAACTCTATCGAATGGATTTTGCTCAGGTTATAGCTGAACATATTGAAAAAAAGGCTCATATTACTGTTTGTGTTCTTCCTATTTTAGGAGAGGAGATAAGCCGGTTCGGGGTTTTGTCTGTAGATGGAAGCGGTGCCATTCAGGATTTTGTTGAAAAGCCATCGTCAGAAGATATATTGAAACAACGTGGTTTTATATCGAAAGATGGTAAGTACTTGGCCTCTATGGGTATTTACTTGTTTGATGCAGAAATTCTTTTTCGTGAACTTTTGCAAAATCCTCAAATGAATGATTTTGGTAAGGAATTGATTCCGTATCTTTTGCAAAAATATGATTGTTATGCTTATCAATATGAGGGATACTGGGAAGATATAGGTACAATTGCTGCTTATCATAAAGCAAGTATTTCTCTTGCTAGTGGAAATTCTTCTTTCTCTTTGTATGATAAAGATTTTCCTTTTTTTACAAGACCTAGGTTTTTGCCTCCTGCTCAGGTGATAGAGAGTAGGGTTTCAGAAGTGCTTTTATCTCCAGGTGTTCAGATAGTTTCTTCATCGATAAAACGGACGGTGGTGGGGGTAAGATCACGTATTGGTGCAGGTTGTTCAATTGAAGATACAGTTCTTATGGGTGCGGATTTTTATGAAGAGGATGGGTGGCGACCTGCTATTGGACGAAATTGTGTGATTCGTAAAGCTATTATTGATAAAAATGCTATTGTTGGTGATGACGTGAGGATTCTCAATGAAAAGGGGGTGAAAGAGTATCGAGGTGAAAACTACTCTATTGTGGATAGTATTGTAGTGGTTCATAAGAACGCTATTATCGAGTCGGGAACGATAATATAGAGGTGATTTATGAAATATTCTCGAGCATATTTTTTGGAACTTGTGAGAAAGTTGAAGGAAAACTATTACCTTGATGAAAGATGTGAATTTTTCCTCCGGCTTGGTCTTGTTTTTCAGGATCTTTTCGAAAATTATAGATATATTTATGGGGATAAGTCAAACTGGGAGAATTTTCTCTATCGATTGTGCGGATTGTTGGTGGAAAAATATCAGAATAGAGATGATTTTCTTAAAAGTATTGATCAGGAAAGAGAAAAGAAGCCTGCGTGGTTTTTTGAGAAGAACATGGTGGGTTATGTAATGTATGTGGATAGGTGGGCTGGTAATGTGAAAGGGATTTTGAAACATAAAGATTATCTAAAAGAAATGGGTATCTCTTTTGTGCATATTATGCCTTGTTTTGCTGTTCCTGAAGGAGAAAACGATGGTGGTTATGCGGTAAAGGATTATGGGGCATTGAAAGAGGGTCTTGGAACTATAGAAGACTTAAAAAATGTGGCTTTAGAGTTGAAAAAAGAGGGCATATTTCTGATGCTTGACGTGGTGGTTAATCACACTTCTTCGGAACATAGATGGGCTAGAAAAGCAAAAGAAGGGGATTCTTTTTATCAAAATTTCTACTATATATTTCCTGATAGGGTAGTTCCCGATGAATTTGAAAAAACTATGCCAGAGATTTTTCCGGAAACTTCGCCAGGTAATTTTACTTATGTTCCGGAACTTCGCCAGTGGGTAATGACAGTATTTCATCATTATCAATGGGATCTCAATTATGGGAATCCATATGTATTACACGAAATGGTGAGTACTTTTCTGGATTTGGCCAATCTTGGAGTGGATATTCTGAGGCTTGATGCTATTCCTTATCTGTGGAAAAGGCTGGGAACAGCTTGTCGGAATGAGCCTGAAGTTCATAGATTGGTTCAGATTTTTAAGGCCTGTGTGTCTGTGGTAGCTCCAGGTGTTTTGTTTGTGGCTGAGGCAATTGTTCAGCCAAAAGAGATTTTGAAGTATTTTGGAGAGGGAGAAAATGTGGGTAAGGAATGTGATTTGGCTTATAATGCTTCATTTATGGTGTGTCTATGGGAGGCACTTGCCACTAGGAAAGTAAGGCTTCTAACAAAGACGGTATTTGGACAACCTCACCTTCCCCCAATGGTGAGCTGGCTTAATTATATTCGTTGTCATGACGATATTGGACTTGGGTTTGATGATGAGGATGTGCGTACAGTAGGGTATACACCGCGAGAACATAGGCGTTTTTTGGTAGATTTTTATCTTGGGCGTTTTCCTGGTTCTTGGGCTAAAGGTTTACCTTTTATGGCCAATCCAAGAAATGGAGATGTGAGAATTTCTGGTTCGTTAGCCTCATTGGCTGGCCTGGAAAGGGCAATTGAGGAGGGTAATGAAGAGGAAAAACAACAGTCAATAGAAAGAATTCTTCTTCTATATAAGATTCTTTTGTCTTTTCAGGGAGTACCGCTCTTTTATTATGGGGATGAAATAGGTATGCTTAATGATTATTCTTATAGAGAGAAAAGGGAAGAAGCCAATGATAGCCGGTGGGTTCATAGGCCTTTTATGGATTGGCAAAAAGCCAAGAAAAGAGAAGATGTTCGTTCTATAGAGGGAAGGATTTTTCAAGGGCTAGTGTCTTTCATTGAAAAAAGAAGGAGTCTTGAAATTTTGTGGCCCCATACTTCTCAACAAATTATTGATTCAGGTAATGAGAGTGTTTTTGCTTTTGTGAGATTTTCTCAACAGGATATACTTCTTGTTCTGGCCAACTTTTCTGATAAAACTCAGATAGTATCAGATCATATTCTGGAGAAGATAGGAATGAAAAGGCCTATAAAGGATGTCATAAGTGAGTGGGAGATATCTCTTTCTCAAGGAGTCTTGATTCTTGAGCCCTATGCGTGCTGGTGGTTAAAAGAAATATCTTAGTCTCTTATAATAAGTGTTGGTTCAAGGCAAATGGGCTGGAGAGCATGGGGAGAGGTGTTGCCCTTGACAAGAGAGGTCATCATTTCAGCGCCTTTTTTGCCCAATTCGTATGCGGGTTGACGAATGGTTGTGAGATGGAAAGCACTTGAGGGAGGTATATCGTCGTAACCCACGATAGTGAGTTTTTCAGAAATATCTCTTTGTGCTTTAATTCCTCCATAAGCGAGAACGTCAGAATAGAAAAAGAAATGCTTTATCCTATAGGAGTGGTAAAGTCGAAGAGTGGTTTCTTTTGCCATTTCGGTATAGGATTCATAGGGAAAATGGGCATCAATGAGAAGATATTCTTCATACAGAGGGACTGTTTGTCGTTTTTTGATATATTCCTTAAAACCAAGGAATCGTTCCCTTTGTGGCAATGGGCTTCCCTCTTCTCCGATGAGTCCTATACTTGGGGGATTTTTTGACAAAATATATTCAGCGGCCAGTTCTCCTCCTTTGTAGTTGTTAATGAAAAGAGAGGGATAGCCTGGCTGGATATTTTCAAGGAAAATCAAAGGATAAAAGGCGCTTTGAAAGAAGTGTTGTTCTTCATCGAGGAGGGGAAAACTGATAACGAAAAGACCTTGAAGATTTTCTTTACGGATTCTATCAAAAACCGTGGTACGACTCTGGGGGGTGATGCTAAAAAGGAGGATATTGTTTTCTTCAACTCGTATTATATCATAAATTCCTCTGAGTATTTCGATGAAAAAGAGATTACTGATGTCTGGAATGAGAATACCAAAGGTAGAAGAAGTAATCTCTTTGTTGGCCAGCCTCTGGGCAAGAGAGTTTGGACTATAGTTGAGTTCTTGCATGGCCTTGAGTACTTTTTCATAGGTTTTTGGCTTCACGTGAGGGCTTTTTTGAATGACTCGTGAGACTGTGGCAATGCTCACCCCTGCTTTTCTGGCTATATCATAAATGGTAGCCATAAAAACTTCCTCACTTTTTCAATAGTCCCAAAAGCTTCTGATCCAGTTCTTCAGCGGAGTTTCTTCCAAGACGGCGCATAATCTCCCGATAGGCAGCAATCTCGATAAGTAGAGGGATATTTCTGCCACTGGAAACCGGAATGGTGCGTTTCGGAATATCTACTTCTAATATCTTTTCAAAACGATCATCAAGCCCAAGTCGATCATATTGATAGCGACTATCCCACTCATGAAGTTCTATGATGAGACCCACGTGTTCACTTTTTTGAATACGACCCTCTCCATAGTATTGGGAGAGATTGATGATGCCCACTCCTCTGATTTCAAGAAAAGCTCCGAGGTGGAGAGAAGGTTCTCCAATGAGTTCATAACCCTCTGCTTTGCTCAGACGCCGGATCCGCACCAGATCATCGGCAATAAATTTATGCCCTCTATCCACAAGACCGAGAGATACTTCACTTTTACCGATACCACTTTTTCCTACGATGAGTACCCCTATACCGAACACAGAAACAAGATTCCCATGAACACTGATAGATGGTGCGAAATAATCGGTGAGAAAACTGGTAATCATAGGGATAAACTGTTTTGTGGCAAGTTTGGTGCGCAGTAAGGGTACTTGATATTGATGACATTTTTCAAGAAGTGATTGAGGCGGATTTTGTCCATGAGTGATCACAATAGCCGGGATTTTATAATGAAAAAGTTTCTCTAAGTTTTTGGTATTTTTTTCCTCTTCCATCTTTTTGATATAGGTGATTTCTCCCTTGCCCATAATGAGAAGTCGTGATCCCTCAAAGCACTCAAAAAATCCGGCCAGGGGAAGCCCTGGCCGATCGATTTCCTCGCTGGTAATGGTCTGCTGAAGGGTTTCGACTGGTGAAAGAAGTTCTAGTCGGAGAGCAAGATTTTGTTCTTCATTGATACGGAGAAGCTCCTCTACTGTGAGAACACGAGAAACCTGTTGAGTATCCATGGGAGATTATTCCTCTGGAGGTTGTTTGTGGTTGGATTTGTGGTGTTCCTTGACTTTTTTCTCTTTGTAGCGCTTGATTTCTTTTTCAATCTTGTCTGTCACACTATCGCAGGCAGCTTCCCAGCTTGGTTGAGTATCAGAGGCAAAGAAAGTGTCGTGGTTTGCCATTACCTTGATTTCCAGGGAAATTCGCCCTCGTGATTCTTCGGCAATAACCTTGATATTAAGAATGTGATCATAGAAGAACTTGAATTTCTGCATTCTTTTTTCTAAGTATTGTTTTTGCTCATCGGTAATTTCAAGCCCCTTGAGGGTATACGCAACAACCATAATTGTCCTCCTTATGATGTATTGTGTGGTTTATTTTGAGAAACCTTCTTTGATTTGGGCCAGTTTACTTCTCAGAATGTGGATGGCTTTGGTATGAAGCTGGGAAACACGGGATTCTGTCACGTTGAGAATGGTTCCAATCTCTTTGAGAGTCAAGCTTTCATAATAGTAAAGAATAAGAACCTGCTGTTCTCTTTCGGGAAGTTCCATGAGTGCCTTGGCAATCATCTTTTTGATTTCCTGTTTTTCTGCCACCACATCTGGGTTATAAGCATCGGAACTTTCGAGAGTTTCTTCAATAGAGGTGGGAGCATTGTCAGAACCATCATTAATATACCAACTTTCGTCCATAGAAACAAGGTTATTGCCACTCACCCGGAGAAGAAGAGCATGAAAATCCTCTATGCTCATATCCATAGCTTCTGCAATCTCTTCGTCTGTAGGCGGTCGCCCTAGTTTTCCTTCAAGGTCAGCTATAGCGCGTTCAATCTCTTTAGATTTTTGGCGAACAGAACGAGGAAGCCAGTCAATCGCTCGAAGTTGATCGAAAATGGCTCCTCGAATACGAGTCACCGCATAGGTCTTGAATTTGATTTCTCGATGGGGATCAAACTTGTCAATAGCGTCAATGAGCCCTAAAATGCCATAACTCACTAAATCATTGTATTCTACTGAACTTGGAACATTCATGGCAACACGACCGGCAACATATTTTACCAACGGTGCATACTTTTCGATAAAATAGTTACGTATCTGTTCATCTCGGGTCTGAAGGTATTGCTCCCAGAGTTCTTCTTCTGAGAGGTTTTCGAACTTCTCGTATCCCTTCATTGATGAAACAATCCTCTTTCTTCGAATTTTCCCCGGCTTTCTTTGGTTTAATTATAAAGGCTTTCTTTCTTTTTTACAAGTATTTTTTTGAAAAAATGCATTTTTTCTTATGTAAGAGAGGTTTTTGTTTCGATTTAGAAAAAACAAAGAAAGTAAAAGGGGTATTGACTATTTTTTTTTCCATTGTATAATATACATGAAGTATTTTCGAAGAGGAGGAAGGTCATGAAAAGAAATGTATCATGGATAGTGAGTATTTTTCTGGTAGGGCTTTTAGCAGGG
>JBKBIS010000009.1:0-16035 GCA_046294145.1 Brevinematales bacterium
AATCGTACTATGAAAGCGGGAGTGAATATCATTATTCCCTTTCTTGAAAAACCACGCAAGGTCAAATGGAAAGTCCAGCGTCAATATGACAACAAAGTCTATTTTTATATCACTGAACTTGATAGAATAGATCTCCGGGAAACCCTTTATGATTTTCCTCGTCAGAATGTGATTACCAAAGACAATGTCACCATTGAAATCAATGCTCTGCTCTACTTCCAGGTAATCGACCCCTACAAAGCTGTCTATGAGATTGAAAACTTTCCCGACGCCATTGAGAAACTCACCCAGACCACCCTTAGAAACGTCATTGGAGAACTTGAGCTTGATGAAACCCTCTCTTCTCGAGAACTCATCAACGCTAAACTCCGTAGTATTCTTGATGAAGCTACAGACAAGTGGGGCATCAAGATCAACCGTGTAGAACTTCAGGATATTCTCCCTCCAAAAGAAATCAAAGAAGCCATGGAAAAACAGATGCGGGCTGAGAGAGAAAAGCGTGAAATGATTCTCAAAGCCGAAGGAGAAAAACAATCCAAAATCCTTGTTGCCCAGGGAGACAAAGAGGCTTATATCACCCGCGCCGAAGGTGAAAAACAAAACGCCATTCTTCGAGCCGAGGGAGAGGCAACTGCCAAGATCCGTATTGCCGAAGCCGAAGCAGAAGCCATCCGAAAAATTAAAGAAGCACTTGAAACCAAAACCACTGATCCCGCTCAATACCTGGTGGCACTCAAGTATATTGAGGCTCTCCGGGAGATTGCTCAGGGAAGTGGAGGCAAAGTGGTCTTCATGCCGTACGAAGCCTCATCCCTTCTCTCTTCTCTTGGCAGTATCAAAGAACTCTTGAAAGAATTGAAATAAAGGAACAGCTTTCTCAGATCTTTTTTGCCCCGGGTTATCTTATAAAGAAGCCCGGGGATATTTGATAGAAGGTATAATTTCACCCAAAAATAAATACAACAGACTGTCTATAGTCCTGCTTGCAATATTTCTCCTTTTGCTTCATAATCATAAGAGTTTTTTACAAGGAGTATCGCATGTTTGGATATATTATCCACACGCTTCAGAATGAAATTTTTTCTATATATGGTCCTCTTGCCGTCCGCTGGTATGGTCTCATGTACCTTGTGGGATTTGGTGTCAACTATTGGCTTCTCTCTCGCTGGATAAAACAGAAAAAGATCCTCATCAACAAGGAGTTTCTTGCTGATTTTGCCGTGACACTTATGATTTTTATTGTGATTGGGGCAAGGCTTGGATACGTCCTTTTCTACAACCTCCCTGCCTTTCTTGCCAACCCACTCACCCTTTTTGCCGTATGGGAAGGAGGTATGTCCTTTCACGGTGGAGTCCTTTTTGGTTTTCTTTTCAGCTGGATATATCTCAACTGGAAAAAGAAAAACTTCTGGGAATTGGCGGATGTTTTTATTCTTCCTATCCCACTGGCCCTCTTTTTTGGACGAATTGGCAATTTCATAAACGCTGAACTCTGGGGTTCTATCACTACCCTTCCATGGGGAGTTATCTTTCCCACAGTACCTATCTCTCGATGGTATCCCCTTTCTGATCCCAACATACAGAAAATCGTCGAAAAAATCAACTTACCCATCGATGGCACCCAACCATACGTTACTATGGTCACAGAAAACATCAAATCTCACTTTCAGCTTCGCTATAACGTGGGAGAGATTCTTGTCAACCTTCCCAGACATCCTTCGCAGTTATATGAAGCCTTTGGAGAGGGTATTGTCCTCTTTCTCGTCCTTTATATACTCTTCAAAAAAGGGGTAAAAACCCGAGGCATTTATCTATGGAGTTTTTTCCTTGGATATGGTATTATCCGCTTTCTCATTGAATTTATCAGACAGCCTGATGCCCATATTGGCTACCTCTATGGAGGATGGCTCACCATGGGCATGGTACTTTCTCTGCCCCTCATCGTGATAGGAGTTGGGGGACTTATTTTCAGTCTCAAAAGGAGAAACATCAACACCCTATGGGGATAATCCATCTATTAGACAACCAGACTGTCCTGAAAATTGCCGCAGGTGAGGTTATCGATAGACCGGCTTCAGTAGTGCGTGAACTCATCGATAATGCCCTTGATGCTCATGCCACAGAGATAGAGGTTTCTCTTGTTGATGGAGGCATTACCTCCATAGAAGTCACTGATAACGGAAATGGTATGGAACCAGACGATCTTGCTATCTGCTATCATAAACATACCACAAGCAAGATCTCTCGTTTTGAGGATTTAGAAAACCTTTCATCCCTTGGTTTTCGAGGAGAGGCCCTTGCCAGCATTGCCAGTGTTGCCACTTTAGATATCATGTCCAGAACAAAAGAAAGCCTTTCAGGTTACAGGCTTGTGGTCTGTTATGGAGATGCCCGTCCGTTGCAGGAAGTGGGTATGGGATACGGCACTATTGTCCGAGTCACCGAGCTTTTCGAACGCACCCCTGCAAGGAAGAAGTTTCTCCAATCCCCCATTCAAGAAAGTAAACTTGTTTTCAAAGAACTCATCAAAAAGATGCTTGTCTTCCCCGAATGTGGTTTTTCCTATCGAAGTGATGGAAGAGAAAAATTCCGTACTCCACCACGAAATACCCATCTTGAACGTATAATTGATCTTTTTGGAGATATTTCAGAGGATGTTATCCCCTTTTCGTTTGAAACAGATCATGCTCACATTCAAGGTTTTTTGGGAAACCCTACCCTTCTCAAACCCCAAAGAAATATGCAATTTTTTTCGGTGAATCGTCGTATTGTAGAGTGGAAGTCTTTTCCTTTTGTTATTTCTCAAGTCTATGGAAATCTCATACCCACTCAAAAGCACCCCGTTGTTTTTGTTTTTGTTGAAATGGACGCTTCAGAAGTAGATGTCAATGTTCATCCTATGAAAAAAGAGGTTCGATTCAGACAGGAAAGAAAATTTCAGGAAGCTCTCTGGCAGGGCATGCAAAAAGCCCTTCAGAAAACCTTGATGGGATCTTTTTCCCCTTCTCGTTCTGTTTCTTCATTTGATTCATCCTATCTATCCCAGAACGCTTCTCCCTCCTGGGTTGTGAGAGAATCCCCTTCAGAAGAAAAAACATACTCTTCCTCATACCCGGAACCTGATTTCTTTCCACAAGATCTTGAATCTTCTTCAAAAGAAGATTCCTCTCAACTTTCTCTGCAGGAATCATTTTTATCTTTTCATGATTATCGCTATGCAGGAGAACTCTTTGCAACCTATCTCCTTTTTGAAAAAGAAGATGAAGTAATCATTATAGATCAACACGCTGCTCACGAGAGAATATGCTATGAAGAAATCAAACAAGCTATACAAGAAAAATATCCCTCACAAGAACTTTTCTATCCCATTTCTCTGGTCCTCTCCTCTGATCAGTATGAAGAAGTGTTTTCACATCAAGATATCTTCCAATCCCTTGGGTTTGAGATAGAACCTTTCGGAGGAACCACTATTCTCCTCCGATCTATACCGGCTATCCTTTCTCCAAACGCAGCACAAGAGGCTTTTGAAGCTTGCCTTGCCGCTATTGAAAATGGGAAATCATTCGATTCTTTCAGTTTAATAGACGAAGCCATCAAACAAATGGCCTGTAAAACAGCTGTCAAGGCTAATGAAAGGCTCCCTTCTGAACAAATTCAAGCTCTTCTTCACACCCTGAGAGAGACTCCCAATTCCACCAGCTGTCCTCACGGTCGCCCTACTATCCTTCGTCTAAGCAAAAAAGATTTAGAAAAACTTTTTAAACGAACAGGGTTTTAGTATGTTTCTCCCCATGACAAAATCAGAAATGAAAGCACGAGGCTGGAAAGAGCTTGATGTTATCCTCATTACAGGGGATGCTTATATTGACTCGCCTTTCAGTGGTGTTGCTGTCATTGGTCGTGTCCTTGAAGATGCTGGCTATCGGGTTGGTATTATCGCCTGTCCCGATCCCAAAAATGACCATGATTTTCAGGTTTTGGGAGTACCCCGTCTTTTCTGGGGTATTACGGCAGGGGCCATGGACTCCATGGTAGCTAATTATACACCCCTCAAAAAAAAAAGAAAATACGATGATATGCTTCCCTCCGGAAAAAATACAAGACCAGACAGAGCTACCATTGTTTATACCAATGCTATACGTCGGATTTTTGGAAAAACCGTTCCTATTGTTTTAGGAGGCATAGAAGCCAGTCTCCGACGGATCATCCACTACGACTACTGGGACGACGACCTTCGGCGTTCTCTGCTGATGGATAGCAAGGCAGATTACCTTGTCTATGGTATGGGAGAAAAAACTGTCCTTGAACTTGCAGAAAAACTCAAACAGGGAGAAGACCCTCGAACCATAAGAGGATTGTGTTATCTTTCCTCTCAACCCCCATCAGAGGGAATAGAACTTCCTGGATGGGATGAGGTGAGACAGGATAAACTCCTTTTTATACAGATGTTTCACAAGTTTTACCAGGAACAGGACCCTATAAGGGGAAAACACCTCTTCCAGCTTCAAACCCCTCACAATTCTCCCCCTCGCTATCTTGTTCACAATCCTCCGGCTCTTCCTCTCACTCAGGAAGAGCTTGATCATATCTACGAACTTCCCTACGAGTATGATGCTCACCCGATTCATCACAAACAAGGTTCCATCCGTGCCCTTGAAACCATTCGGTTTTCCATCACCACTCACAGGGGATGCTACGGAGAATGTCGTTTCTGTGCTATTGCAGTCCACCAGGGGCGTCAAATTCTCTCTCGCTCTTTTGAATCAATTGTTCGAGAAGCAAAACATCTGACCACTCATCCTCTCTTTCGCGGGTATATCCAGGACGTGGGAGGGCCTACAGCCAACATGTGGCAGATGGACTGTGAGAAAAAAACAAAAAGTGGTGCCTGTCCTACTCGAAGCTGTCTCTTCCCCTCTCCCTGCGAAAAACTTATTCCCTCTCACGAAAAACAAATAAAGCTTTTGCAAGCCATTCGTCAAATACCCGGTATCAAGGCTGTTTTTGTTTCCTCCGGTATCAGGCCAGATCTCGTCTACACTGACGCTGCCGGCAAATCGTATATCAAACAAATAGCATCTTTTCATACCTCCGGACAACTCAAACTTGCTCCAGAACATACAGAAAAATCCGTTCTGACCCTCATGGGAAAGCCAGATATTTCTTCTCTACTTCAATTCCGAAGAGATTTCCTTCATTTCTCAAAACAAGCTGGCAAGAAACAATTTCTCACCTATTATTTCATAAGTGCCCATCCAGGCTGTACCCTTCAGGATATGCAAAAAGCCAGAGACTTCATCCAGAAGCATCTTCATCTCATCCCTGAACAGGTTCAGATCTTTACACCCACGCCTCTTACCTATGCGTCTGTCATGTACTACACAGAACGGAATCCCTTTCATCCAGAAAAAACCATCTTTGTAGAGAAAAGCCTCACAGGAAAACAAAAACAAAAAGAAATCCTGCAAGAAGAAAAAACATTTTCCTCTCATTTCCACAAAAAATCCCCAAAAAGTTGACAAACTTATCTTTTTCCGATACAATAATAAACTTTTTGAAAGTAAGTAGCGAAAAGACGATATACAAAAAGTGAGGAAGCATGACACGACAGGGTGCACTAACTTTACAGACCAACAGGACCATTCTTGTAGACACCCATCATGAGTCTTTCGAAGAGGTCCAGAAACACCTTTTTACCTTTGCTGAACTCACCAAAACCCTTGAACATGTTCATTTTTATCGTATCACTCCCATATCCCTCTGGAACGCTGCTGCCAATGGTATATCTTTTGAGTATATTGTTGAGACTCTCGAGAAGTTTTCTCGATATCCGGTGCCAAAACCCGTCCTTGATTTTATTGATGAACACTATCATCGATATGGCCAGGTTATCTTCTACAAAGAGAATAGTAACTTATCCATTGTTGTTCAAGACGAAACCCTGAGAAAAAACATTGGTACCTACCTCAAGTCTTTCGAATTACAACCAACAGAAAACGGCTATCTTACTTCCATGGACAACCGGGGAAGCATCAAAGCCACACTCATCAAGCATCTCATACCTGTCAAAGACCTGGCTGGCTATGAAAAAGGAGAAAAACTCCACTTCTCGCTACGCAAAACAACCCTAAGCGGAATTGAATTCTCTCTACGATTTTATCAAGCTGAAGCTGCCTACCTTTTCTCTCAATGGAAAGAGGGTAGCGGTGTTATTGTCCTTCCCTGTGGAGCAGGCAAAACGATTGTAGGCATTGCTATTATGAACGACATTCAAGAAAACACACTGATTATCGCTACCAACTTAGAGGCCATCCATCAGTGGAAAAGGGAACTGCTGGACAAAACGACCCTCTCTGAGAATCAAATAGGAGAGTACACCTCGCAGGAAAAATCCATTCGTCCTGTTACCCTCACTACATATCCCATGCTCGTCCACAGAAAATCAAGTTCAGATGAAAGGCACCTCAACATCCTTACCCAGCATCAGTGGGGACTTATTATTTACGACGAAGTACATATTCTTCCCGCTCCTATCTTTCGTATGACCACAGCCATCCAGAGTAAACGCCGCCTTGGACTCACTGCCACCCTGGTCCGTGAAGACAATCAGGAAGGAGAGGTGTTTTCTCTCATTGGTCCCAAGATCTACGAACATGGCTGGAAAAGCCTCGAACAACAAGGATGGATTGCTACTGCCCGGTGTTATGAAATCCGTGTACCACTCTCTGGAGAAGACTTCGATACCTATCTTAGAGCCTCCCAGAGGCAACGTTTCCGGATAGCCTCACAGAATATCAACAAACTCATGGTAATCGAATATCTTCTTGAACGTTTTTGTGAACAGAATATTCTTATCATTGGGCATTTTCTGGAACAACTTGAGGAAATTTCTCGTACCTTTCGTATCCCTCTTGTAACAGGCCAGACACCAACCGAAGAAAGAGAACAACTCTATGAGGCCTTCCGAAAAAAAGAGATCACCAGACTGATTGTCTCACGTGTGGGAAATTTCTCTATCGATTTACCCGGGGCAAATGTAGCCATTCAGGTATCAGGTATTTTTGGTTCACGACAGGAAGAAGCCCAGCGCCTCGGCAGAATTCTCCGGCCTCAAGGCCAGGATGCCCACTTTTTTACCATTGTTTCGCAGAATACTATTGAAGAAGAATTTGCCAGACGTCGACAAATGTTTCTCATCGAAAAAGGTTATACCTATGAAGTCCTTTACTTCACCCCAAAATCCAGAACTGTGATGCAAGAGGTAAACTTTCCATGAAACACACTATTTCGAGAAACTTTGCCCTTAAATGGTTTGAAAAAGAACCAGAACTCATTGCCACCCTCTACCAGGAAATAACCGGAGAAGATGTTTCTCCTTCTTTTGACACTCCGACAAACCAGCAGCGTCTGGCTACCATTCAAAGATGGTGGGATGAACACCTCACTGAACTTTTAGACAGCCTTTCAGACAGGGAACGTATCCTCCTTGATATTATCATCAAAAATTTCGGTTGGTTGGTGTACGATTCTCTTGATAATCTTCTTCGTTTCTTGAGTTCTGTCTTTTTTATTGACAAAAATGATCTCAAAAAAGCACTTGAGGACCTGAATACTCGACGGTTTATCTACCTCTATGAACCCCTCACCCATTATTCTTTCTTGTTTCTTTCTCCTTTCATTCCCCTTCAGACCATCGAGGAACCCATTGACGAAAATATCGCTTGCTATTTCTACGACCTTCTTCCTCCTATTATTGGGCTCCTTGCCTATCTCATCGCTTTTACCCCTCGTAGTTCAGAAGCCAATGAAATCCATCGTATTGATTTTCAAAAAATTCAGAACTTTTTTGAGCACTCACCTGCTTCCAGCCATATAGACACCTATATCAAAAATCTTGCTCGTATTGGTCTCATTCAAAAATACAACAACCGAATTATTATCCAGAAAACCATAGTAGACCAAATGAGACAACTACCCCTTTCCTCTCTGTTTACATTGGCCTTTTTTTATGAAACCTTGGAAAAACTCGAGTTTCAAAAAAGTGCTTTTCTTACCCTTCAGTGGCTTGCGTACAACCGAAACGAGACTCTCCCCTTAAGGGAGGTTTTTTTCTACTATTGTCAACACGTCCTCAGCACCTTCCCTCGCCAAAGTCTCAAATCTATGAAAGTTTTTCTTCAAAAAGAGGAACAAAACTTCCTCCTTTTCATCAAACATCTCGAAAAAAACCACATCATCACCATCCACCGCAATAACCCTCTTCAGATTTCAAGACAGGACAGTCTCATTCTTAACCCTTTTTATCGAACCCTTCTGCGTCATGAGGATATCTCCGCCTTTTTCAGCAATACATCCTTTATTGTAGAAGCCAATGGAGAGATTATTGTTGAACCAGACCTTCATCCCTCTATTCACCTTGAACTCATTTTCTTAGCAGAACCAAAGGAGATTCACACCCTCTCCATCTATCAAATAACCAAAAAATCCATCTACAAAGCCCTCGCCTATGGATATACCATTAACAGCATACTAGAATTTCTTGAAAAATATTCCCGACACTCTCTCCCTTCCCAGCTTATTCAGACAATTCGGGACTACGGAGAACACTATCATCATCCGACACCACAAAGTTTTCGTATCTTGCAGTTTCCATCCACCAGTTCATCTCTCATAGCCGACCACTTCTCTCAGGAAAGTATTGAGATTGAACCTCACACATTTTTATTTTTCGAGAAAGCGGTCTATCAGCAAGTCAAAAACTTCTGTGCCCAAAATAATATCCCTTTCAAGGAAAATATCAACTTTCTCCACCAGAATATTGTCACCTACCCTGATTCCCTTGAGCACCATATCAAACATCTCAAGCGATTCATAGATAACCTTGAAAGCCAAAGTATGTTTTTTCCTCACCAGGATATTCTCAAGGTACGTCTTCTCTCTCAAAAAGACTTTGAGCTTCTCTCCGAAAAAACCCCTGAACATTGACTTTTTTTCTCTCTTGCCTTATAATACTTCATCTTGACAGATGGAGAGGTGGCCGAGTAGGTCGAAGGCGGCTCCCTGCTAAGGAGTTGTACGGGACTAAATCCCGTACCGCGGGTTCGAATCCCGCCCTCTCCGTTTTACTCAACTTTTTTCAAAAATTTCCGTTATACCTAACACATCAATTATCAAAATTCTGGAGTTTCTCATGCAGATAGAAAAACTTTTTCTTTTTGCATTGCTCAGCACCAATGCCCTTTTCTCAGATGGAGAAGAAACCAACACCCCCTCTTTTCCTCGCGACTTTCGAGAGGAAGTGATAAACCCCTTTGAAGAGATTCTCCGCCCTCCAGTGATAGAATGGGATATCACCAATACACATATTGTGGCTTTTTATGGTCATCCCAAATCCCGTATTATGGGAATAGTGGGACGTCTTTCAAAGGATGAATTAGCAAAAGAACTTCGCCGCTACGCCCTCGACTATAAAAAGGCAAGTGGAAAACTGACTCTTCCGGCTGTTTATCTCATCTATGGTACCTGTCAACCAGGAGGCGAGATTGGTATTATGTCCTCCAATCTTGTACAGGAATATATTACTTTTACTCAAACTAATGGCTTTCTTTTATTTCTTGACCATCAAATTGGAAAGTATACAGTAGAAAACGCTATCACAAGACTTCTACCCTTTATGAAATACCCTCATGTTCATCCCGCCCTTGATCCTGAATGGCGAACCCTTAAACCTATGAAAGAGATAGGAAGCGTAACAGCCGAAGAAATCAATAACGCTCAAAAAATCTTAAGCGATTATTTACTCAAAAACAATATTCTTTTGCCAAAAATTCTGGTGATTCACCAATTTAACTGGAAGATGATTCGTCAACGACATCTTGTCAGGACTGGTTATCCTTATGTGTATCTCATTCATACTGCCGACGGTTTTGGTTCTCCAAAACTCAAAAAAAGCACTTACGCTTACAACGCCCTGGCAACTAATATGCCCTACAAGGGATTTAAACTTTTTTTCTATTCTGGGTTCAAGGGAGCCGGCTATGATGAACCTCTTATGAAACCCGAAGAGGTGATCACTTTAAATCCTGTGCCTTTTCTTATTATTTATCAGTGAGGAAACATATGGAAAATTTCTGGTTTTGTTTTATACCTATTTTTGTAGCCATTGATCCCATTGGGATCCTTCCCTTTTATCAGAGTTTTACCCACCCTTTCTCCACGCAGAAAAAAAGGACTATCGCCTGGAAATCTGTTTCCACTGCCTTTATGGTTACAACAGTTTTTCTTTTCATCGGCAAACCCCTTCTTCGTTACCTTGGAGTAAGCGTTGGAGACTTCATGATTGCAGGAGGCAGTGTTCTTTTCGTCATTTCACTCAAGGACCTTCTCTCCTCCTCCACACAAGGACAGATCCTGGATGAAGAAAGTCTGGGAGCCTTCCCCATAGGGGTTCCCCTCGTCGCAGGACCAGCACTTCTCACAACCGTGCTTCTCACAAGAGAAAAATACGGTGCCTTAATGACAATTGGTGCTCTTTCACTTGCCCTCTTTCTCACCTGGCTTTTCTTCTTCTTCTCACAATACATCTTCGACCGTATCGGAAAAAATGGAGCCCATATTATTTCAAAAATTGCCAATCTTCTCTTAGCCGCCATCGCCGTCATGCTCATGAGAGAAGGATGGCTTCTCCTCTTCGGGAAAATCTCGTGAAACAAAAATTCTTTTTTTCTCTGGCGGTATTTTTTCTGTTATTTCTCAATTTTGCCTTCTCTCTTTCCAAAGAGGAACTCATGGGAAAGATCTCTGTAAGCCAGCATCCCGATTTCGTACGGTTTGTTTCTGGGGGAAGAGTCTTCTATCTTCGTCGGGAAGCTTACAATGCCCTTACCGCCATGACCGAAGCAGCGAAGAAAGAAGGCATCTCTCTTGTCGTTGTCTCTGCCTTTCGAAGCTTTGACGACCAAAAACGTATCTGGGAAACCAAATGGAAACGTTTTGCTTCTTCCCATCCTGATCCCATGAAACGGTGCCTGACCATTCTCCGCTATTCCTCAGCCCCGGGAACTTCCCGTCACCACTGGGGAACCGATGTAGATCTTGTTTCTATTAACCCCAACTTTTTCAAAACAAAACAGGGGCAAAGAATCCTTGCGTGGTTAGAAACACACGCCCCTTCCTATGGATTTGAAAGACCCTATACTCCCCTCTCTCAGCGAACTGGTGGCTATGAAGAAGAACCATGGCACTGGTCATATCGTCTCCTGGCCACCAACTACCTTTCCCTCTATATCAATACCATTACTCCGGAAGATATCACGGGATTTTCTGGATCTGACTCTTTGAAAGAAGTAGATCTCTTTTCTTATATCCTCGGGATTTCCCCGCGCCTTCTCCCTTAAGAAGAACGAAGAAAAGCGTAGGCTTCCTCAACAGAAGAGACCACATGGACTATTTTGTCAATATTCGAAACATAGAGAAGCTTTTCTACCTGAGGCCCATCATAAAGTAAACATACCTTTGAATTCTGCTTGAACGCATGAGTAGCTAAACGAATAATAATACCCAACCCAGAAGAGTCTAAATAGGTCACACCCCTCAGATCCACAATAAAACGATACAAACCCATTTTGATATAAGCTGAAATCTCCCTGTGAAGCATCTCATATTCTTCAGTAAAGATAGTGAGTTCCCCTTCTATCTTGATAAGAACAATATCATCCTCTGAAATACTTACCTTAACCCGCAACGCCCCTGAAGCCACATGACACCTCGCTTTTTTCTCTTTTTTGACTTATCATGATGAAGCATTCTCTCCCCCATCAACAAAAATCTTCTTGAGATAAGTGATATTCCCATCTACTTGAGGAGTGAGAGAAAACTCATCCAGAATCTTACTCATCATGTAGAGACCTCGTTTACGCATCTGAAAACGATCAACCCCCTCCGGTGGCACAAGTTTTTTGGGTACCGGTGGGCCAAAATCACGAATAGTCACTTCACAGACACGCTTTTCTCCTTCTTCGGTAATCTGAAGACGAATCTCCAGTTTTTGGGACATATCCCATTTGTAGGTATGCTGAAGAATATTCAGAATAGCTTCATGAATACAAAAATGAAACTCATGAATAAGCAACAATGAATCAGAAGAACTACCCAAAACACGAGAAAGAATATCCAGAATCTCTTTTTCAAAAGCAAGAATCTCGCTCTCTGTACACTGAACCGTAAACTGGAAAATCATTTCGTTCTCCTCTTTCCCTCTAAATATTATAACACAATTTATAAAAAAAGCAAGTTTTCTAAAAAAGAAAATATTCCTTGCGAGTTTTCCTTATTTTCATTATAATAAAGGTCTCTATTCCCAGGTTAAGGAGAAATCTATGCGTCTTTTTTGGCTCATAACCATTCCCTCCCTGATATTTGCCCGTGTAGAAATAGGACTGTACAACCAGGTATATGCCTACAACGGTGAAAGCGGCACCGCGTGGGAAGAAACAAGAACCACGCTTACCTATTTTGAAAATCATACTGAACCCTACCTCGTCATTGAACCAGATGAAAGAATACGTGTCACTCTGGGAATAGGGTGGGTTTTACCCTTCCAGCAGGAGTATCCCATTTCAGATATCTTTTTACGAGCCCAGACCAGACTCACCCTTGCTCCATTTCTGTGGCTTTATCTCGGATCACTGGAGAAAGATCACGCCTTCCTGGAACCCATCCTGGATCCCCTCACAGAATTTATCCCACGTATCAGACTTCTCTCTCTCTCTCAGGTACCCATAGACTATGAAAACTTCCCCAAAGGACGTTTCTCTCACGGCTTCTATGAGTATGGAGCTCAACTTCGCTGGATTGATAGATGGACGAAAGGCGAACTCTATATGAACTGGCAACTTGCCGATACTACAAACCACCGAGAGCGATTTGATGTAGGCCTTATTCAAGAAGGCATAGGAGACATTCCTGTCTACATGGCTTTCCACTACTGGCACAATGGGGGACATGAACATGAACATATCATTGGGATTACTGAAAACTACGTCGGAAGTATAGGATGGGAATTTCCCTCAATTGGAAAACGCAGTGGGCTGTATTATCTTGTTTCGTATTTTCTGCCAGATAGAGATAATCATCCACAACTCAATAAGCCTGGTCAGGCTCTCTATACCCGCTGGGAATTCTCTTTTGGTCACTGGCGTTTCATCCCCCATGTATTTCTCACCAGCACGTGGATAGACGAAAATCAGTGGTTTATTTCTATAGAAGGAGATCCCTTCTACCGTGTCCCTCTCTATGCCGGGCTTAATATCCGATATGAACAGGAGATTTCGCCGGGCATACTCTTGCAGTTAGGTTTTATCAATGGAGCTTTTCTCCCCAATACACACACACCTTATGATTGGAAAATGATTCGCTATGACCAGCTCATACGGGTAGAGTTTCGATATACCTTCTATCCCAATAAAGAATAAGGAGTTTTTATGTTTTTTCTCTTGCTTTCCCTTCTTACCACTTCCTTTCTTCCGCAGGACAATATCCACGACGTTCTGGACACAACAAATACTATCCCAGTTTTCCATTCTTCTGGACTTTTCACCTACGGAGCCCACACCAATACCTTTCATCTTCGCTATGCGTATGTGAAACTTTCTCAGAATCTGGACTCATCACAATGGTGGATAACCTTAAGGGGATATGCTGATACCCATATTCCAGAGACCAATTATAGTTACCATCTGAATAATCTCTCTCTCTATGACTACGGAATTACAATTTCAAAGTGGGGCTTTTTTGTAAGTTTTCGTGGAGCAGCCATTCCTCGCTGGAATACCCAGAGTTTCCTTCTCGTGCCCTTCTCAGTGAGAAGAGATAATCCCGGTGAATTCGACGCCTCTTCGTGGTATCTTCCCGAACCTGTCAATGCGGCTGGTATCAGATTTGGCTGGAAGTCCGAATGGGGCTATTTTTCCTACTCGCAGGGAGACTATCGCCACCTCATCCCTATGGGAATAACTGCCCATTTCTTTTTTCCTCAGTTCCAATGGCGAAACACCCTTATTCTCTACAATGGCATACCAGAAACTTACTCCCTTGAAGACTACCATTTTCAAGCCCAGAGTAGCCTATCCTCAATCCTCTTTTTCACCTCCTTTCAGTGGCTTTTGCTCCTCGAAGGCACCTACCAGCAAAAAGAAAATCGTTTCAATGTACATCTTGAACAAGCTATTCGGTTTAAAAAAGTACAGGGAGGTATCCGGGCCCTCTGGTGGAATGATCTCGGATGGAACATAGAAACAGGCATTCTTTTTTTTCCCGGCAAAGACACCCTTTCCCTTGGTATTCAGGTTTCCACCGAGGGGAAAATGTACATTGGAGCAAAAGTTGATTTTTAATCAAAATGATAGTATGATACTGTGTCTCTCATAAGGAAGGAACATATGAAAACAAAAATACTTTTCTTTTTTCTGATGATAAATACTGTCTTTGGTTCTCCTCCTTTTCTTTCTCCCCTTCCCATGAAATACGGAGAAAGGATCTCATTCAGAATTTATATCCTGGGACAATATGTAGGCAACCATTATATGCGTATCAGCGGCAAGACCAATATAAACGGAACGAACTACCCTATTGTTTATGGTCAAACACTGACCCGGCCTGACCTCAAGCACCTCTACGATATGGACGATAGAGACTGGACAATCTTTGATACGCTGACCCTGTTTCCCCTTTACAACGAACGATCTGTCAAAGAAGGTAAGTGGGTAGATTTTCTCAAGCAGGAATTTGTCGCCTCAGAAAGAGCCTGCTTCTACTATCATCTTACGAGAAATTACCAGAAAAATGAACTTCGAGCAAACTATCCCATCATGGATTATAACACACTGATGCTCTATCTCAGAAGTCTCGATTATAATAAGCTAAAAGAGAACGAAGAAATTCCCGTAAGTTATAAGCATCGCGATACGGCCTATGAAAGTAGCTTCACCTTTCACCGGGTTGAGGTTACCTACCACAAACAAAAAGTCCCTGCTATTCAATTAAAGGAAAAGGGGGGACTTGGCATCTATTTTACCATTCTTGATGATGAAAACCGCACACCCTATGAAATTCGTATCGGAGCTTTTTACATTGTGGGCTTTCGTTTTGTAGACCTGAAGGTCATCATTGAAAACTTCCAGTCAGGAAGATCTCCTCTTTAATACCACCTCCCGGAAGGTATAACGGTGACCAAAAACCGCAAGCGTTGATGAGCGGGCATCACGTACGCCTGTACAGAAAAAGGCTTCCTCTTCTCAGGATAGCAGACAATCTCTCTCCTCAGATAGAGAGAATCCTCTTCATTATCAGGAGAGTATCCCTCATAGTGATCAAGGATATATACAATATTCTCTGAAACATCATACACTTCTCCATATACCCTACCTTGAATTTCATCCACTCCAAGAGCAGGAAAACCCACCCCCAAATCATACAAAGTCCCTTCAACATATCCTTCAGTTACAAAAGGAGAATCTTTCAACAAAAAGTGTGCCTGTTGTCCCCGACAAAGTGTGCCATAGACAAAAAGAAGCATGCCCTCTCCCTATATAGCAGGTGGAACAGATCCCGTTCCGCCAGAACGCTTTTTTCTCTCTATTTCTAACTGACGCTTAATCACCTTTAGATTATTTTCAAGGGCGGCTATATCCTTGCATACTATCTTGTTGTCTACAATCTGAATGGTCCTGTCCTGATCCATAAGACGCTTGAGATGAAGCCTGCCCTCCGTAGAAGAAAAACCTACAAACTTGATAATCTCATCAGGACCAAAGTCAAAGGTATAAGAAATACCCGACCGAATAGACACACGAGCTTTTTGAAGCTGAGTATAGAGAGCATCGTATAATTTTCCCACAGGATCAGGAATAAGGCTATTAGAAAGTTGTTTATAAATAATCCAGATACGTTCACTCAAGAGCTCAATAATCTTGGTGGCTATCTCAGGATGAGCCTGCACTGTAGGCTCAAAGTTTGCCCTGTTAATCACCATCAGCT